>CBDUEE010000181.1:0-5542 GCA_965366105.1 uncultured Flavobacterium sp.
AAAAGCGTTAGAAAAATGACGTGAAGTCAAAAAGTAACTCTAGCAGTCTGTAAAAACAGTTTGGGTATCGTATATAATCAATAATCGAAATTTGTCATTGTATCTCTTTTTATAAATTTGCTCACATTGCTACAACTCCACTTAAATAAAGTGGATGTACAAAGAAGAAATACACTTTAAAAAACAGTTAAAATGAGTACTACATTATTTGACAAAGTATGGGATTCGCATGTTGTGCGTAAAATTGAAGATGGACCAGATGTGTTCTTTATTGACCGTCATTTCATTCATGAAGTTACTAGTCCTGTTGCTTTTTTAGGTTTAAAAGAAAGAGGTGTTACGGTTTTGTATCCTGAACGCACTTTTGCTACTGCCGATCACAACACACCAACTATAAATCAACATTTGCCTGTTGCAGATCCTTTATCAGCGAATCAGCTGAAAGCATTAGAAGATAACGCTGCCGAATATGGCATTTCGCATTGGGGATTAGGACATCAAAAGAACGGAATTGTTCACGTTGTAGGACCTGAAAACGGAATTACATTACCCGGAGCAACAATCGTTTGCGGAGATTCTCACACTTCTACTCATGGAGCTTTTGGTGCAATTGCTTTCGGAATTGGAACGTCTGAAGTAGAAATGGTAATGGCAACACAATGTATTATGCAGCCAAAACCAAAGAAAATGCGCATCAACGTAAATGGTACATTAAGCAAAGGCGTTGGTCCAAAAGATGTCGCTCTTTACATTATTTCGAAATTAACAACTTCTGGAGGAACGGGATATTTTGCTGAATATGCAGGAAATATTTTCGAAGAAATGTCAATGGAAGGTCGGATGACTGTTTGTAATTTAAGTATCGAAATGGGTGCTCGTGGCGGTATGATTGCTCCAGATCAAAAGACATTTGATTTCCTTGAAGGAAGATTATATGCTCCAAAAGGGGAAGCTTGGACAAAAGCAGTTGCCTACTGGAAAACTTTAAGAACCGATACTGATGCTGTTTTTGATGCAGAATTAAATATTGATGCTGCAGATATAGAACCGATGATTACCTATGGTACAAATCCTGGAATGGGAATTGGTATCTCTGCAACTATTCCTAGTGCCAACCAAGTTGAAGGCGGTGCAGAAACATATAAAAAATCGTTAGCTTATATGGGTTTCGAAGAAAACGATGTCATGATTGGTAAACCAATTGATTTTGTATTCTTAGGAAGTTGTACTAATGGTAGAATTGAAGATTTTAGAGCTTTTACCGAAATTGTAAAAGGTCGTAAAAAAGCAGATAATGTAACCGCATGGTTGGTTCCAGGTTCTCATGTTGTCGAAGCGCAAATTAAGGAAGAAGGTTTATTAGACATTCTAACTGAATCGGGTTTTGTATTGCGTCAACCAGGTTGTTCAGCTTGTTTAGCGATGAATGATGACAAAGTTCCGGCTGGAAAATATGCTGTAAGTACTTCAAACAGAAACTTTGAAGGCCGTCAAGGTCCTGGTTCAAGAACCTTATTAGCAAGTCCAATTATGGCAGCAGCAGCGGCAGTTACAGGAAAATTGACCGATCCGAGAGAATTTATGATCTAAGAATATAGAGTAACGATTTTTGATTTCAGATTTCGTTAGAATACTAAATTCTTTTTCACAGTGACTTATTACAATATATTTTATACAAAATTAGCGGTAAAGATTTGATTTCTACATTGAATTCAAAAATCAAAAATCGTTACTCAAAAATCAAAAATCAAATGGCATACGATAAATTTAATATCCTTACTAGTAGTGCAGTGCCGCTACCGATAGAGAACGTAGATACTGATCAAATTATCCCAGCTCGTTTCTTGAAAGCAACAGAGCGTGTTGGTTTTGGCGACAATCTTTTCCGGGACTGGAGATACAATGGAGACGACACTCCAAAAGCTGACTTCGTTTTGAACAATCCAACTTACTGCGGAAAAATATTGGTGGGCGGAAAAAATTTCGGATCTGGTTCTTCCCGTGAACACGCTGCTTGGGCAGTTTACGATTATGGCTTTAGAGCAGTAGTTTCTTCTTTTTTTGCAGATATCTTCAAAGGAAATTGTTTGAATATTGGCGTTTTGCCTGTTCAAGTAAGCCCTGAATTTTCAGAAAAAATATTTGCTGCAATCGAAGCTGATCCTAAAACAGAATTAGAAATAAACCTTCCTGAACAAACAATTACTCTTTTACAAACTGGGGAAAAAGAACGATTTGATATCTCTGGCTACAAAAAAGAAAATATGATCAATGGTTTTGATGATATTGATTATTTACAAAACATCAAAGAGGAAATAGTCGCATTTGCTGACAAACTTCCTTATTAAGACAAATCTAAAAGTCCAGTTTTTAAAGCATTTCTTTGGGCCTACCAAAAGCTAGTTTTTATAAAACCAAATTCCCCGATTTCTAAATCGAAATAGCATCGCAACACTAATGAAAAAAAGAAAAATTGAAATAATGGATACGACGCTCCGCGACGGTGAACAAACCTCAGGAGTATCATTTTCTGCTGCAGAAAAATTAACCATTGCACAATTATTGCTGGAAGAATTGAATATTGATAGAATCGAAATTGCGTCAGCGCGCGTCAGTGAGGGTGAATTTCAAGGTGTGAAAGGAATTATGGCTTGGGCCGAAGAGAAAGGATATTGCAATAGAATCGAAGTATTAACTTTTGTTGATGGAGGACTTTCTATTGAATGGATGAAAAATACTGGTGCCAAAGTTCAAAATTTGTTAACCAAAGGTTCGTTGAATCATTTGACACATCAATTAAAGAAAACACCTGAACAACATTTTAACGAGATCGCACAATCAATTGCTTTAGCACAAGATAATAACATTGAAACGAATGTATATCTGGAAGACTGGAGCAACGGAATGCGTAATTCTCCGGAATATGTGTTCCAATATTTAGATTTTCTAACACAACAACCTATAAAAAGAATCTTATTGCCAGATACTTTAGGTATTCTTATTCCATCGGAAACGTTTCAATTTATTTCACAAATAACATCTAGATACCCTAATACTCATTTCGATTTTCACGCACATAATGATTACGATTTAAGCGTCGCCAATGTGATGGAGGCTGTAAAAGCGGGAATAAATGGACTTCATGTTACCGTAAACGGAATGGGTGAGCGTGCTGGAAACGCACCTTTAGAAAGTACGGTTGCCGTTATCAATGACTTTATGCCAGAAATAGAAATGAATGTAAAGGAATCTTCATTATACTCCGTGAGTAAATTGGTAGAAACGTTTACAGGTTATAGAATTCCAGCGAACAAACCTATTGTAGGTGATAACGTATTTACTCAAACTGCAGGAATTCACGCTGATGGAGACAATAAAAACAATCTCTATTTTAACGATTTATTACCAGAACGTTTTGGAAGAAAACGACAATATGCGTTAGGTAAAACATCTGGCAAAGCTAATATCGAAAAAAATCTTCAAGAATTAGGATTGCAACTAAATCCTGAAGATTTAAAATTAGTGACGCAACGTATTATCGAATTAGGTGATAAAAAAGAAACAGTTACTAAGGAAGATCTACCTTATATTATATCCGATGTTTTGGACAGCCAAACTTATCTAGAAAAAATTGTAGTAGAATCATATATTTTATCGCATGCCAAAGGAATGCGCCCTTCTACCACTTTATCTTTAAAAATAGATGGTGAAGTAATTGAAGAACACGCCCAAGGTGACGGACAATTTGATGCTTTTATGAATGCATTGGCTAAAATTTATAAAACTAAAAATTTAGAATTACCAAAATTGATAGATTACGCCGTACGAATTCCTCCTGGAAGTAGCTCCGATGCATTATGCGAAACCATAATTACATGGACGAATAATGGAAAAGAATTCAAAACACGAGGATTAGATTCTGATCAAACTGTGGCTGCAATCGTTGCTACCCAAAAAATGCTAAATGTGATTCCCACCCCTGAACACCTACAAACAAAGGAAATTCAGGCAAAATTAGGGATTCAAATTTAGAATAAAATTAAAAACATATAATCAAAATTATAAATACAATCCTTTTTTATCTTAATAATCAATACTTTATATAGAGCTAGAGAGGAAAAAACTATAAAATATGAAATATACTATTGCACTTTTAGCCGGAGACGGAATTGGACCAGAAGTAATAAATGAAGCGGTAAAAGTATCAGATGCTATTGCAAAAAAATTCAACCATGAAATTAATTGGACACCAGCATTAACTGGGGCTTGCGCTATTGATGCTGTTGGAGTTCCTTATCCAGATGAAACACATGAAATTTGTATGGCTGCCGATGCGGTTTTATTTGGAGCTATTGGTCACCCAAAATATGATAATGACCCAACGGCACCTGTTCGTCCAGAGCAAGGATTGTTGTTAATGCGTAAAAAATTAGGCTTATTTGCTAATGTACGGCCTACCTTTACATTTCCTTCCTTGATAGATAATTCTCCTTTAAAAAGAGAACGTATCGAAGGAACAGATTTAGTTTTCCTAAGAGAATTAACCGGCGGAATCTATTTTGGAGAAAAAGGCAGAAGAGACGGAGGAGAAACGGCGTATGACAATTGTGTGTACACAAGAGCTGAAGTACAACGACTAGCTAAAAAAGGATTCGAATTAGCAATGACACGTTCTAAAAAATTGTGTTGTGTGGACAAAGCAAATGTTTTGGAAACTTCCCGTTTGTGGAGAGAAACAGTACAAGCAATGGAAAAAGACTATCCCGAAGTTACTGTTTCTTACGAATTTGTAGATGCTGTTGCGATGCGATTGGTACAATGGCCTAACTCTTATGATGTATTGATTACAGAAAATTTATTTGGAGATATTTTAACAGACGAGGCCTCGGTGATTTCAGGATCTATGGGATTAATGCCTTCTGCTTCTGTTGGAGAGCACACTTCCTTGTACGAACCAATTCACGGTTCATATCCACAAGCAACCGGATTGAATATTGCTAATCCATTGGCAACTGTTTTATCAGCAGCCATGATGTTTGAAGATGCTTTTGGATTAAAAGAAGAAGCAGAAGCCATTAGAAACGTAGTTAATAAATCATTAGAACAAGGAATTGTAACGGAAGATTTAGTTTCTAAAGGTGCAAAAGCTTATAAAACTAGCGAAGTGGGTGACTGGTTGGTTGCTAATCTTTAAAATATTTTTCTATAAAATTATAAAGGCCATTCGTTTACTCGGATGGTTTTTTTTATAAAATTTCATTCTATCAATAGTTAATCAACACTTGTAAACTATTTACACAAATACTTATCGATTCCTTTTTCTATTGCTACAAATTACGAGAGTGAGTAGAATTAAAAACCGAAATACTTTCAGAGTGACAAATTAAGGTAATAGAAACAAAAAAGGTGTCAATTTACATTGACACCTTTTTTTATAGTTGTAGAAAAAAATATTAATATCCTCCTCTGTTTCCACCACCACGGTTTTCTCCACCACGGCTGTTTCCACCACCATAACCACCGCGTGAATCTCCACCACGAC
>CBDUEE010000182.1:0-5538 GCA_965366105.1 uncultured Flavobacterium sp.
TTATCATTTTGTTCCGAATATTTTACTGCATTTGAAATTAAATTGTTGATTATAATTGAAAATAAATATCCGTCAGTTTCTAAATAAAAATCCTGCGAAAATTCAGTTACAATAGCTATATTTTTTTGCTGAATTTTAGCCGAATAACGAGCAATTGTTTCTAAAAATAGTGCATTCAAATATACTTTTTCGAATTTTAAAGTCTGTGTTTGATTTTCAAATCGAGCCAATAATAGTAATTGATCGACTAAATGGTTCAAACGATCTACTTCCTTTACACAAAAATTGATTTTCTCTTCATATTCGGTAGGATCTCTTTGTTTTCGTATCAAAACTTCAAGAGTTCCCTTAATAACTGTCAATGGTGTTCGTAATTCATGCGATGCATCCGAAGTAAATTGTTTTTCTCTTTCAATGGCAGTTTCAATTCGGTCCAATAAACTATTTATTGTTTTCGATAAAACATACAATTCATCTCTATTTTGAGGAAGTGGTATTCTGGAAGTTAGATTATCTTTTGTAATAATATTAGAGGTTTTAATAATAGAACTAATGGGTTTTATACTTCTTCCAGCAATAAATCGAGCAATAAAAAAAAGCAAAATAAGAATTAATGGATAAGCGATACTTAATATTTCTGATAAATTTTGTAAAACCATCGACGCGCCTTCCAGTGACATAGCAATCATTAAATACCCTATAATTCTGGAACCTTCATAAATGGGAACTTGAATTTGGCGAATTTTACTCCCCATTATATTAGTATCAAATAGTACATTATTTGCTATTTTTCTATTAAAATACAAGATCTCGTTTTTTAAGTTTGGAGATTTTTCAATAACAATTCCATTTTTATCCAAAAATTGAATAAACACTGGATTTACGTCAACCGTATTGTGTTCGCGTTCCTCCCATTCTTTCATGTGAATTAAGCGAAAAGTATTATCTTTTATTTCAATTTCGTTCAAATGATTTTCGACTTCTTTTGAAATGTCAGTGTTGAGATGGTTGTAAACACTTAACTTTACTATAGAATAAATCACAAAAAAAACTACAAAAATCAATAGAGCTGTAGTTATAATATAGTTGGAGGCGATTCTATTTTTAAAGGATAGTTGTTGCATTTTCTTTAGTCATTAGCAATATAACCTACGCCGCGAACGGTTTTTATGTAGTCTTCTTCTATTTTCAAATTTAATTTCTTGCGTATTCCATTCATGAAAACATCGATAACGCCCGTGTCATATTCAAAGTGAATATCCCAAACATCTTCTATAATTTGAGTTCTGGTACATACTTTTCCTTTGTTTTTTACTAAATAAGTAAGTAGTTCAAATTCGCGTTGTGTGAGTGCTACTTCATTTTTATTGATTAAAACCCGATGTTTTACTATATCTACTTCAATAGTTCCAAGAGTTAAAATCTCATCCTCTTTTTGGTTTCTAAAATGAATTTTGATGCGTTCTAGCAATTCATCAAAACTGAATGGTTTCTTAATGTAGTCATTTGCACCAGCTTTAAGTCCTTCAATAGTTTCCTGAACAGTATCTTTGGCAGTCAAAAATAAGATTGGAGTTGTAGTGTCTTTTAGTCGAATCGCTTTACACAATTCTAAGCCTGTCATTTTTGGAAGCATCCAATCTAATAAAATTAAATCAAAATGCTCTTTTTGAGTAATTTCAAATCCTTTTAACCCATCTGAAACACTAGTAATTTGATAGCCTTCCTCTTCCAATCCTTGTTGGAGAAATTGGACAATACCTGCTTCATCTTCTACAATTAATATATGCATCTTATAGGTTTTTTGTAAATTTAAGCTTTATTGCGCTACTTGAATTTTACATGTTCAAAATTATCTATTTTATTTGAAATTGAAATAAGTTAAAATTCATCTTAAGCCAATATTAATTTTTATTAAAGGATTAATTGAGTCCTAAAAAAATATGTTTGAAAATTAGTTATACTTTTGCCCAAAATACAATTATATGAATTTATCTAAAAAAGTCTCTCCGTTTTATTTTTTACTATTATTTTATGTTTCTGTAAGCTTTGTAGTAAGAGTAATTCTTTTTTTTCATCCTATAACCCAAACCACTTTTACTTTGGTTGATACCTTATCGGTATTCTTAATGGGATTTTTATCTGATTTTTTCATTTTTGTCTTAATAAGTGGCTTCTTGTGGCTTTATCTTATTTTTATATCCAATTCCAAATATTTAAAGCCTTATGGATATATTATTTTCGGAGTGTTTGTTGCTCTATTTTTATACATTTTTTCAGGAAAATCAATACTTAATGAGTATGGAGGTGCTTTACCCGAAATTGGTTTAATATTTGTAGGCTTAAAAACAATCTTATTTGGATTGCTTCTTTTTTTACCTAAATACCGAAATCAAATCCGCTTTTGGTTATTTTCATTTGTAATTTTCCTTTATGTAGTTTTAATATTACAAAATGGGATTAGTGAGTACTTTTTTTGGAATGAATTTGGTGTCAAATATAATTTTATAGCAGTAAATTATTTGATTTATACCAATGAAGTTATTGGAAATATTATGGAATCTTATCCTGTTATTCCAATATTTTCTGGACTATTTATAATAGCGGGTTTAGTTACTTATTTCATTGTAAAGAAATCAAAAGTATATATTGAAAATATTCCGAATTTTGTAGAAAAATTAAAAATTTCGGGAGTTTATGCACTACTCTTTGTGTTGTCTTTGTTTGCAATTCCAGCTTTATCTGTTAAGGAAAACTCTAGTAATATTTTTGCTAATGAATTACAAGCCAACGGAATTTATAAATTCTATTTGGCCTTTATGAACAGCGAATTAGATTATTTTAAATTCTATAAAACAGTTCCAAGTAATGAAGCTTATGCAGAATTAAAACTACAACTTCCTGCCATTTCAGGCGAAACCACTTTAAGACAAATAAAAAGCGAAGCAGCTGAAAATCATAAAAATGTAGTTTTAATAACAATTGAAAGCTACAGTGCTGAGTTTATGAAAATGTATGGTAATGAGCAAAATATAACTCCTTTCTTAGATAGTTTAGCAACAAAAAGTTTAGTTTTCACTAATCTTTATGCAGTAGGTAATAGAACCGTTCGCGGTCTTGAAGCCGTTACATTATGTTTCCCTCCTACTGCTGGTGAAAGTGTGGTGAAAAGAAAAGACAACAAAGATAAATTCTCAACTGGAGCTATATTTAAAGAAAAAGGCTATGATGTGAAATATATGTATGGTGGTGATGCATTTTTTGACAACATGGAAGATTTTTTTGGAGGAAATGGATATGATATTGTAGATAAAAAAACATTTGCACCTAGCGAAATTACTTTTGCAAATATTTGGGGAGTTTGTGACGAAGATATGTATAACAAAGCCATTAAAATTATGGACAAAGAAGCGCAATCTGGCAAACCGTTTTTTAATCATATTATGACCGTAAGTAATCACAGACCGTTTACGTATCCTAATGGAAAAATTGATATTCCTGGTGATGCAAAATCGCGTGATGGAGGTGTAAAATATACAGACTATGCAATGAAAAAATTCTTTGAAATGGCGAAGAAACAACCTTGGTTCAATAATACCGTGTTTGTTATTGTAGCGGACCACTGCGCCTCTAGTGCTGGTAAAACGGAACTTCCTGCTGATAAATATAGAATTCCAGCCATGGTATACAGTCCTGGTTTTGTAACCCCTAAATACTACACTAATTTGATGTCACAAATTGATGTAATGCCAACGGTTTTGGGATTATTAAATTTTAATTATCAAAGTAAGTTTTACGGCCAAGATGTTTTAAAAACAGATTATAAGCCGAGAGCGTTGATTGCTACCTATCAAGATTTAGGATTAATTAAAGACAATGTTTTAACGATTATTTCCCCAAAACAAACAGTAAAACAGTTTCAATTGACTTTAAAACCGAACCAAAAAGTAGCGCCAGAGTTTCAAATTTTCTACGATCAGATACCAATGACAACAGAAAGAAAAGATTTAGTAAATGAAACTATTTCCTATTATCAAACAGCTTCGGACATCTTAAAAAACAAGAAGTATCAAAAAATTAAGTAATAAAAAACGGGTGAGATATTTAATCTCACCCGTTATATTTTGTATTAAACCTAATAAAAACTATGTGTTATTATTAGATTGTATTTCTAAGATAACAACAAAAATTGCAAAGAGTTTTACCAATCAATTGGTCTAAATTTGTATGATTTTTGTTTAAATAAATAGGCTTATACTAAAAATAGAATGCAAGAAATAATGCTTTATTTTTGGATTTTCTAACAGAAAGTAAATCTATTTCAAAAAATAGGAGGCATAAAAAAACGGCTGAGAATCATATCTCAGCCGTTTTTTTATCAAAATTATCCCTTATTCTTTATCGTAGATTAAACCAAAAAGCTTTCCATGTTCGAAAGTTTTTAAATCCTTTTTTAAGAATTTACGATTGCGTTTGGTAAGTTCATTAGCATCTAATTTGCTTAAGTCTGGTTTTCCAGCATTTACCCAAGCAGTGTACCAAAAACTTGCGGTTACCGTAATTGCTTTTTTCATTTGGTTCTCTACCATTCCGTTTAGTTCTTGATGAAATTTCCCTGCATACTCATCAGAATACAACATACCTCCGTATTTGTTTTTAACAACGGCTCCATCGGAATCCGTAACATACATTTTATTTTCAGGAGTAACTGTTCTTAGTTTTTTATCAGCTGCTAGAAGAGGGTCAACCAAACGATGAGTGTCTGCCATTAATTCCCAAATTGCGACATCTACGTTTTCAAGGTATTTTCCTTGAGGAACATTTAATTTGTAATCTTTTACAAATAATTCTGGTAAGCCACTTTCCCACAAAGAGTGTATTCCTTTTTGATTCGTATTTTGTCCGTCATGATTGTCAGAAGTATGCAAAGGCATATGTGCATCTGCAATATAATGGCCTAAATCAGCAGCAATAAATAATATTTCATTCTTTCTTTTATCTTTGAAAGCCTTCGTTAATTTGGTCATCATATCTTGAATATGCCAAGGTAATATACCATTTTTATCTAAAAACTTATCATCATATTTTTTCTTAGCTTCTTCGATAGTTTTAGGAAACGTAGCTACATCGCCAAAATTTTCCATATCAAAATAATGACGAGAAGGTTCCATTTTATCATTTAAAACATTTCTTCTCAAATCTGGAACAGTAGATTCTTGAGTGATATAATCGATGTGATTATAGAAAAAAGTCTGTAGTGGAGCAGGTAGCGCCAAAACTGCTGCTCTATTAATTCGTTCGTGCCCGATAACTCCCCATGAAATTACTAAAAAAGCAACTACAAGAGTAGATAAAGTGATAAGCGTAGGCTTAATTTTAAAATTTTTCATTAAATTTAGATTTTAGAAGTACAAATGTATTTCTTTAAATTGTTATTTTATAAAATTGGCATTTAAGATTCTGTTAATAATAAAGGAAAACCACAAATATGTTTCGACATCAAGGAAAAAACAGAACTTTTATTCACAATCTTCGTTT
>CBDUEE010000183.1:0-5532 GCA_965366105.1 uncultured Flavobacterium sp.
ACTAAAAAGTAAGTAAAACCGAGAATTTTTGAATATTATAAATTAAGATACATGCAAAAAAAGTAGATATTTTGCAGTGAATTAAGTGTTTTTTGAAGATTTTAGCAAGCAAATTAATTGTAAAATTATAGCTTGACAAGTATTTGTGGAGCAACTAATACTCCATTTATTCTAATCTATAAAAGATTGATTTTTATAAAAATAAAACATAAAGCTTTATTTTAATAAAGCTTTATGTTTAAATAATAATCTCTTATTTGAACGTCCAACGCACTAGTCCTAAATCACCAACCTGCATTTCAATTACAAGTTTACTTAAACTATTTTCTATTACCTTGTATGCAGTAACATCATTTAATGTTAGCGTTTTTCCATCATCAGCTAATTTCCAAGTTCCTGTTTTTGTATCATTACAACTATCTTTGATAACATAAGTTCCATCTGATTTAAAATTCCAAGTTGAATTCTTTTCACAATCAGTTGCAACATTTACGTTAAGTACAGTTTTAGACTCTAAAGTCCAATTTTTTATAATCATATTAACTTCTGTAGATTCTTTTTCGCATGATGTAAAAAGGAATCCAGAAACTACACAAATAGCTAAAATTAGCAAACTAAAATTTTTTTTCATTTTTTTCATTTTTTTTGTATTTATTTTTTTTTATCATACAAATGAAGCTCTTTATCTAGCGAGATATATTATACAATTAAATATAAGAGTTATAATATTCTCACTTTTTTTATATAGAATTTGTTTATTTAAATATTGCAAAAACATGAAAACCAACAAATTAAACTAAATTAATTTATACTTTATACTAATAAAAGAAAATGAAGATCAAACGTAAAAGAGAGTTTTAGATAAATTTGATAGATTCAAAATATCTTTATATTACATGATATTACTAAAGCGTACCAGAATATTATAGAATGAAATCTGTAAAAGAAAAAAAATAATCCGTTTTCTTCTGTGCATGTAACACTTCAAGAAAGAGAAGTAATAAATATAATAATGAATCCATTTACACCCAAAATCAACTAAATGATGGAGAGTGTAAATGAATCATTAAAATAAAAAAAATTAATGTCGCTAACAAAGTTCTTAATAAATAGAAACTCATTAGTTTATTATAAAAGACAACTTTTAAATAAAAAAATTGATCAGAAAATATTGAAAAAAGGGTATCAATTAAAACCTAAATAATTCTAAAAAATTCCCTTAACATGCAATTAAATAAAAAATACGAAACTTAGAAAATTATTTTTTTCAAACTGTTGTATACTGCTAATTCTACATCGGCATGGTCTTTAGAATTGCATTTCTCCAATAAATCTTTCAATAAAGAAGTATTAGTTGTTTGCTTATTTTCTAATGCCAATAAAAGCTGTTGTGATAAATCACTCAAACTTTTTGACAAAGGTAAAATAGGTTGCACAAGTGGCGCATTTTGGCTTAAATTAACCAAATTAGCGTTTGTGCTAATCCACTTTTTCAAGAAACTGCTCACCAAAATTTGATTGTCAGAATTCTTATTTTCTAAATAACGATTTACTGCAGTATCAAATTCTAAAGCATCTGAAGCGTCTGGCGTACATGCATCTGCAAATAAAGTCAATGGAGAATACATCTGATATTCAGCTCCTCCAGCATTTCTCTTGTAAATTTTGAGTGGCTCACAAAGGTTCGAAAAATCTTCTAATGCTTTTACTTCCTGATTATTAGCTATATTTCTCAAAATCACCCCTTTGTTTCGTATGTGTGTAATTCCAAGTTCTTCTAATCGGAAAGAAACGGTTTTCATCCTCTTATGCATACTTTCTAAGTCTACCACCTCTTGATTAGACCATAATCTCTCGGCAATTGCAGCAGTTCTTGGCCAGATTCTAGAATCTAGAGTTAGAGGAGTTACGAGTTCTGTCCACATTGTTGCTTCTCCTCCTAATATTCTAGCTTTCTCTTCGGCTGTAAGAGTACTGTTATTAGGAATTGGATCATTCAAATAATGATCATTCACACTTTGTACCAAATCAATATAATAACCATTTGACAAAACAGTTTTATAACCATTCTTTGCAGCCTTTGCAACAGATTGTCCTGCGGGAACTCCTTCGTTAGGACCTTTCCAGGAATGAATAATGGCATTCTTAGACATGTCTTTTGTCATAATCTCTTCCCATCCCATCAATTGTTTTCCATGCTTTTTTAGCATCGGAACTAATTGCATGGTGAAATAGGTTTGAAGATCATGATTGGTTACCAACTTGTTTTTCTTTTTAAAATCTTGAATTTTTGGATTAGAATCCCAGTCTTTACCTTCATTCTCATCTCCACCAATGTGAAAATAAGCTCCAGGAAATAATGGACAAACCTCGTCAAAAATTTCAGATAACAATTGATACGTTTTTGGGTTTGATGGATCTAAAGTTGGGTTAAAAATACCTGCATTTCTTTCGATTCCGTAAGTTGCCAAAGTTGCTAACTGACTATTCTTTTCAGAAGTTTCTTTGGAAACAATTGTTGTTTTACTTCCCATTTCAGGATAAGCCGTCAATATGGCTGAAGCATGTCCTGGAACATCAATTTCTGGAACAACAAGAATCCCTCTTTCCTCCGCATATTTTACAATACTTTTGATTTCTTCTTGCGTATAAAAGAAGCCATCCGAAGCCAAACTAGTCAATTTTGGATGTTTTTTTATCTGAATTCTCCAACCTTGATCGTCTGTTAAATGCCAATGAAAAACATTCATTTTTACAGCCGCCATCGCATCAAGATTTCTTTTAATAACGTCTACAGGTTGAAAATGTCTTGCAACATCAATCATAAGACCTCGCCAAGTAAACCTTGGCAAATCAGTAATTGTGACCAAAGGAAAATAATAGGAAGTACTATTATTTTGTACCAATTGTAATAACGTTTCTAAACCATGAAGCGCACCAATATCTGTAGTTGCATTAATCGTTATTTTATTGGACTGAATGTCTAACTGATAACTTTCGTCTTCATACAATCCAATTTTTCCGTTTTTAAGACAATTTATTTGCAAAATAGCTTCTGGAGATTCGTTCACTTTAGTTACAAATCCTTGTGCTAAAAACAACCCTGTTCTTCCGTCTAATCGTCGTAAAAAATTTGTAGTTCCTACAAAAATTCTAGGATTTGGATTCCCAGTGATATTTACTTTAAAATTTTTAGTTAGGGCAAAAACACCTTCCTTCAAATTTATACTCTGAGGCCATGGCATAAGATCCAGTTGCTCTTTTTTTATTTGGGCATTTGACACAAAAGCCACAAATAAGAGGATCAGAAGATATTTCATATTTTATTAACTAATTAAAATGTTGTTTTTAATAATCAAAACGCTTGAATGCTTCAATGGCTTCATATTCGGCCAAGCCTAAATCATCATAGAGTTTTGCAGTATTTTTGTTACGGTCTTCGGCTCTTACCCAAAATTCACGAGAATCATTCCCTTGAAACATTACTCTGTCTTTTTGGGATTGATGGTATAAAATAGCATGTCTTTTTAGTAAAACTTCATCAGGACTCAAAGGAACTGCCATATCTATTTCGTGTAAATCCCATTCATGCCAAGCACCACGGTACAACCACAACCAGCAATCATTCATATAAGATTCTGTTTTCAATTGTTTCATGGCCGCAAAAATAGCATTCAAACAAACCTCGTGAGTTCCATGTGGATCAGCTAAATCACCGGCTGCAAAAACTTGATGTGGTTTAATTTTAGCAATAATAGCAGCTACAATTGCAACATCTGCTGCCCCTAGAGGATTTTTCTTGATTTGTCCTGTTTCATAGAAAGGAAGATCTAAAAAATGTGTGTTTTCATCTTTCAAACCAATGTATCTTGTGGCAGCATAAGATTCCCTTCTTCTGATTAGTCCCTTCAATTTTCTAACTTCCAGCGAATCGATTTGATTTTCTGATTTATTATTTAGAAAATCAATAACAGAGGCAAAATCAACTGCTCCTTTATCTTTTCCTATAAAATCATTCGAAACTTCTGCAAATTTTAATGCTTCATCATCTGTAACCGCGATGTTACCCGAAGTTTGATATACTACATGTACATCATGTCCTTGTTTTATCAATTTTGAAAAAGTTCCTCCCATAGAAATCACATCATCATCAGGATGTGGACTAAAAAGTATAATTCTTTTCTTGGCTGGATTGGCTCTTTCAGGTCTGTGAGAATCATCCGTATCCGGCTTTCCTCCAGGCCATCCTGTAATTGTATGCTGTAAAACATTGAACATATTAATATTCAAATCATAAGCAGAACCTTCTAGTGCCAACAAATCCGACATTCCGTTATTATTGTAATCTCTGTCTGTTAATTTCAAAATGGATTGTTCCGTTTTCTGACAAAGCCAAACAATTGCTTTACTTTTCAACTCTTCAGTCCAAATACACTCACCAACTAACCAAGGTGTTTTAAATCTAGTCAGCTCTGAAGCGGCAGATTGATCTAAAACGAAAGTAGCATTTGTATGATTTTGTAAAAAAGTAGCAGGAATATCGGAACTTATGTCTCCTTGAATAGTTCTCTTTATAATATCAGCTTTATTTTGTCCCCAAGCCATTAATACAATTCTCTTAGAACGAAGAATTGTAGAAACACCCATCGTAATAGCTCTTTTAGGAACATTATCAATTCCATTAAAATCAGAGGAAGCATCTACTCTAGTGATATGATCCAATGTTATGATTCGAGTTCCTGAATTAATGTGGGAACCTGGCTCGTTAAATCCTACGTGACCTGTACGTCCAATTCCCAATAATTGAAAATCTAATCCTCCTGCATTTCTAATATTCATCTCATAATCTACGCAATACTGATTTAACTCCCCTATTGCAACAGTTCCATCAGGAATATTTACATTTTCAGGTTTTATATCAATGTGGTTGAAAAGATGCTGATGCATGAAATAATGGTAACTTTTACTGTTTTCTTTAGTCATTGGATAATATTCATCCAAGTTAAAACTAATCACATTTTTAAAGCTAAGTCCTTCCTCTTTATGCATACGTACTAATTCTTCGTATACTTTTATCGGGGAAGAACCTGTAGCCAAACCAAGAACACATGGTTCATTTTTTTCTTGCTTAAGTCTTATTAACTGCGCTATTTCTTGGGCAACAATTATCGAAGCTTCTATCGAGTTTTTGAAGATTTCATTATGAATTTTTTCAAATCTGGTATCTTCAAATTTCCCTGCGCTTTTATAACTTATATCCGATTTAATTTCTAAAGCATTTTTCATTATTATTTTTTTTTATCAATTGACGAGATACTACCTAAAAAACTTAATTAATTTTAAAAATTAGACTGCAAACAATTTTATAATGAATAAATTATTCCATTTAAAAAAGTTCTTCTAATTATTAAAAACTAAAATTTAATATTGGAGATGCTCTAGTACATTTTTGTTTATAAATTTATTTGATTTTCAATGAGATAAAAGTACCTAAAACGTTTTTTCTCTTAAAATAATTTATACAAACAACTC
>CBDUEE010000184.1:0-5527 GCA_965366105.1 uncultured Flavobacterium sp.
AAAACTTTGGGATGATTATCGAATTTTTGATGTAATTTATCATGATCAAATGCTGTTGCCAAAGCTATTTCAAGGATTTCTACTAATGATATAAAAACAAGAAGCATTTTTCGGTTTTGATTTGAGGATCCCGTGGTAGTCGAGCTTCGGATAAGCACTTCTCTTATGTTTTGATGAATGGTATTGAGTTCAACCTGAAGATGTAATTGTTTTTCAATAATCAATTTTTTATCAGCTTGTAGAATCCATAAATCACCCCGTAATTTTAAATATTTTGCAGTAAGTTTGATACATTCTGCTATTTGTAATTCAATATAACGATGCGGTCTAATGTAATGAAAAAGGAGTGATATTATGAGGTAAAATAGGCCTCCAGCAAGAATTAGTGCCGCATGTTCTACCATCGCCCAACCTGTATTTATACTTGAAAATGTTAATGAAACAGTTACTAAACCAGAGAAAGAAATCATGCTCCCTCGTTGTCCGTAAACTGAAATCATAGATAGTAAAAAAACTAGTATTGTTAAAAAAGGATAAAAAATAAAAGGAAATGGATAGATTATGTTGACAACCAAATTAATTCCAGAAACTAAAAAAGCAGTCACTAGTATACCGTTTATTTTGTGTTTCAAGCTGCTTGGAATGTCGCTTGGATAAGTAAAAAAAGCACCAATAGCCATAGCGAAACCCATTCTGAACTCTCCGAAATAAGAAAATATTATCACGGGAATTACGGCTGCTATTGTCACTTTCATAGCATTCGTAAAATAGGTACTGTCTGTGAATTTTTGAATTTTGTAAATCATATAATCGTATTATAGCAAAGGTAAGATTTGTATGAATTATTTAAACAATAAACTCATATCTTTTAACTTAAATTGTAAATAGTAGCTAATAATAAATACATGATTATTCATTGTTATTTTTTTGCTACTTTTGCAAACTGAATTAAAAACGAAACCTATTTTAATTTATCTGATAATATTTAATACAACACGAATGATTTTACCAATTATAGGATATGGTGATCCAGTTTTAAGGAAAATAGGAGAGGTACTTACACCAGAACATCCAAACTTGAAGGAGACGATAGTTAATATGTACGAAACAATGTATAATGCCTATGGCGTTGGGCTTGCAGCACCTCAGGTCGGAATGGCACTTCGTTTATTTGTTATCGACACGACGCCTTTTAGTGATGATGAGGAGTTAGATGACGAAGCACAAAAGCAATTACAAGGGTTTAAAAAAACTTTTATCAATGCCAAAATGATAAAAGAAGAAGGAGATGAATGGAGTTTTAATGAAGGTTGTTTGAGTATTCCAGATGTAAGAGAAGATGTTTATAGAAATCCTACCATTACTATTGAATATTGTGAAGAAGATTTCGTTATGAAAACAGAAATTTTTGATGGATTAATTGCAAGAGTAATTCAACATGAATACGATCATATAGAAGGAATTTTGTTTACTGATAAAATTTCCACATTAAAGAAAAGATTAATACAAAAGAAATTAAAAAATATATTAGAAGGTAAAACGTTTCAAGATTACCGAATGAAATTTTTTGGTAAAAAGGGAAGGTAAGATAAGTTTACGTTTCAGTTGGTATGGTTCTTGGTCTTAAACGAAAAAATAATAAGTCAAATTCTTAATAATAATTACAAAAAACATGAATTTAGAAAAAATATTAGCTATTTCTGGGAAACCAGGTTTATATGTATTGCAAGTGCAAACACGTACTGGATTTGTTGCGGAGTCATTGGTTGACGGAAAAAAAATCACAGTAAACTTGAAAAGTAATGTAAGTTTATTGTCTGAGATTTCGATTTATACTTATGAAGGTGAAAAACCTTTATCTGAAATCATGCAAAAAATTGCTGATAAAGAAAATAAAGGTCAAGCAATTTCTCATAAAGAGGATAATGCTACTTTAATAGCTTATTTCAAAGAAATTTTACCGGACTATGATGATGAAAGAGTGTATCCGTCAGATATTAAAAAAGTTTTAAACTGGTACAATATGCTTCAAGTAAAAGGACTACTTGTTGATTCAGTTCCAGTTGTTACGGAGGAAGTTGCTACTGTTACAGATGAAATTCCGGCTAAAGAAGTTAAAACTCCAGCCAAAAAAGATAAAGTTACAAAAGAGTAATTTTAATTTAAAACAATATTAAATCCTGTTCAGCTATTTTTCTGAACAGGATTTTTTTATTTTTACCAAAAAAATAGTTCTAATGAATTCAAGACAAACTCAATTACAAGCTTTCGGAAGATTATTAGACATCATGGATGATTTGCGTGAAAAATGTCCGTGGGATATGAAACAAACGATGCAAAGTTTACGTCATCTCACTATCGAAGAAACCTATGAGTTAGGTGATGCAATTCTGGACAACGATATGACTGAAATTAAAAAAGAATTGGGTGATGTGTTGCTGCATTTAGTTTTTTATTCAAAAATAGGAAGTGAAACCAATGATTTTGATATTGCTGATGTATGTAATGAAATTTGTGAAAAACTGATTCACCGCCATCCACATATTTATAGTGATGTACTTGTAAAGGATGAAGAGGAAGTAAAGCAAAATTGGGAAAAGTTAAAACTAAAAGAAGGTAAAAAATCAGTTTTAGAAGGTGTTCCTAAAAGTTTACCTGCATTAGTGAAAGCTAGCCGAATTCAGGATAAAGTAAAAGGTGTAGGATTTGATTGGGAGGAATCGCATCAAGTTTGGGATAAAGTGCAAGAAGAATTAGCGGAACTGCAAGTTGAAGTCGACGCTGGAGATCTAGACAAAATTGAAGCTGAATTTGGCGATGTGTTATTTTCGATGATTAATTACGCTAGATTTTTAAAAGTAAATCCAGAAGATGCCTTAGAACGAACTAATAAAAAATTCATTAAACGTTTTCAATATTTAGAAAGCAAAGCTGGAGAATTAGGAAAACCACTAATGGACATGACTTTGGCTGAAATGGATGTTTTTTGGGAAGAAGCGAAAAAGTTATAACTTATAACTTACCAGATTTATTTTAGATTGAATATAAGTAAATAAACCAATGCCAGAAAATAAAACCGAATTAAAACGTTCTTTAGGATTAATAGACGCCACGAGTTTAGTTGCGGGATCTATGATAGGTTCAGGAATTTTTATTGTAACATCTGCTATGGCAAGAGACATAGGTTCCGCTGCTTGGTTACTGGTGATTTGGATCGTGACTGGTCTGATAACCGTTGCTGCTGCCTTGAGTTACGGGGAATTAGCCGGAATGATGCCTAATGCAGGCGGTCAATTTGTCTATATTCAACGCGCTTACGGAAGGCTTGTTTCTTTTTTATATGGGTGGACTGTTTTTACAGTAATTCAAACAGGAGTCATCGCTGCTATAGCTGTTACTTTTGCTAATTATGCCGCAATTTTCTTTCCTGTATTAGATACCACAATTTTTACAATTGGAGCTACTTTCTTTTTTTCTTATCAAAAAGTGTTGGCTATTTCCAGTATTATAGTACTAACCTTTATTAATACAAAGGGAGTTGAAAGTGGAAAGACTGTTCAATTGATTTTTACATCAGCAAAACTAATTGCTCTTTTTGCATTGATAATTTTAGGATTTTATGTTGGTTTACAAACTAATGTTCTGTCTGACAATTTTGCAAATATGTGGCAGGCAAGTAAAACGGTTGTTAATCCAGATGGTACATTTACTGTTACAAAACTGGTGGGAATGTCAATTTTGGGAGCTGCAGGAGCTACAATTATAAATTCACTATTTTCCAGCGATGCTTGGAATAATGTCACCTTTATTGCAGGAGAAATAAAAGATCCTAAAAAGAATATTCCACGAAGTCTATTTCTCGGTACTTTGATAGTTACTGTTATTTATGTTTTGGCAAATATAGCTTATTTGGCTTTATTGCCAATGCAAGGAACTCCTGGCGCAACAGATGTAAGTAATAGCGGGATTATGTTCGCCAGCAATGATAGAGTAGGAGCAGCTGCTGCAAGTATGATAATGGGAAATGTAAGTGTTTTTTTTATGGCGGGATTAATTATGATTTCTACTTTTGGGTGTAACAGTGGATTAATTCTTTCCGGTGGGAGGTTGTTTTTTGCAATGGCAAAAGACGGACTTTTTTTCAAGCAAGCTACAGAACTAAATGTAAATCAAGTTCCTGCCAAAGCTTTGTGGGTACAATGTATTTGGGCTTGTGTGTTGTGTGTTTCTGGAAAATTTGGAGATTTATTGACTTATGCAACCTTCGCTTCGTTATTGTTTTATATTTTAACAATAATGGGAGTTTTTATACTTAGAAAAAAAGAACCAAATGCAGATCGACCTTATAAAGCGTTTGGTTATCCTGTAGTGCCAGCGATTTATATAATTATTACAGTGGGGATATGTCTTGCTTTACTGATTTACGATACCTTCAATACAGGATTAGGTTTGTTTATTGTAATGCTCGGAATCCCAGTATATTATTTAGTTATGAATAAAAAATAAATTATTCTGCTAATTTTTTTAGTTTAGCCATATCTTTTAGAACAATCTTTTTTCCAGTTAATTCTATTAATCCTAATTTATTAAAATCAGATAGTAAACGAATACAACTTTCAGTGGCAGTACCAATCATACTTGCTAATTCATCTCTTGAAAGTTGAACTTTTAAAGAATTATCCTCATTTTTCCCAAAGGTGTCATATAAATATAGAAGTGTCTCTGCTAATCTCTCTTTAACTGTTTTTTGAGCTAAATTTACCATGTGATCATCGGCGTCTTTTAGATCACCACAGATACTTTTCATGACACTCATGGAGAATTGATTATTTTTGTCAAAGAAACCCATTACTTCGGTTTTGGGAATAAAACAAACTTCCATATCTTCAAGAGCAACAGCACTTAAGTTTACAGGTTCTTCACTAATCATGGAGCGTTGACCTAATAGCTCTCCTTTTGTAACTAATTTTACAATATGATCTTTGCCATTTGCGCTGAGTTTTGTCAGTTTGCAAATTCCATCTTTTATACAATAAATTCCATTTACATTTTCCCCTTCTTCAAATATAACGTCTCCTTTTTTTATAATATGAGATGTTTTGCAGTGGGAAATTTTTAGTATTTCGTCTTTCGAAAGTGCTTTTAACGAGCTAAATTCTCTCACGATACATTGTTCACATTTACTCATAGTATAAGGGGTGTTTTAACTTGGCAAATTTAGACATTTATATGACAAATATCATATTTTAAATGCAATCAATTTCGCAAACTTTGCACTAGGTAAAATGAGCAAAGATTATGGACGCACAAAACTGTTTCCATTGTGGATTAGATATTGTAAAAGAAGACGAAATTATTTTTGATGCTAAGAGTTTCTGTTGTAACGGTTGTAAAACAGTTTACGAAATTTTTAGTCTTAATGATATGAGTTGTTATTACGATTTTGAAAAATCCCCTGGAGCAACCCCGCAAGATATTAAAGGTAAATATGATTTTTTAGATAATGAAAGCATTGTATCCAAACTTT
>CBDUEE010000185.1:0-5502 GCA_965366105.1 uncultured Flavobacterium sp.
GTATCTCAACTTACTTTCGGGATTTAGTATAAAACAAATTTTTAAAATCCGTAGTAATTAATGGACATTTCAAATAAAAAGCATTTTTTAACCGTCAAAGATTATTCTGTTTCGCAAGAGCTGTTTGATTTGTATTATGATGAAGAGTTGGATATGCTAATCACGCATCCACAACCTAGTTTAGAGAATTTAGGTAAATATTATGAGAGTGTAGATTATATTTCTCACACCGATAGCAAAAGATCTTTTTTTGAAAAAGCATATCATTTTATTAAAAATATCGCTTTAAAAAATAAATTAAATTTAGTTAATTCTTTGCAACCTGCTAAAGGAAGAATTTTAGATATTGGTGCTGGAACGGGTGATTTTTTATCTGTTGTTAAAGAAAATGGTTGGGATACAATAGGAGTGGAGCCAAGTGATAAAGCAAAAGTAATTGCAAAAAAGAAAGGTGTTTCATTTGTTGAAAATACAAGTGAACTAGAGAATCATTCTTTTGATGTAATTTCGATGTGGCACGTTTTAGAACATGTTCCTAATTTAGACAATCAAATAAAAGAACTGAAACGTTTATTAAAACCAGAAGGGACTTTAATAATTGCAGTACCAAATTTTAAATCTTTCGATGCAAAACAATATGGAGAATTTTGGGCAGCTTATGATGTTCCAATTCACTTTTGGCATTTTTCAAAAACAGCCATAAAAAAACTATTTGAAAAAGAAGAAATGAAATTAGTGAAAGTACTTCCTATGAAGTTTGACTCTTTTTATGTAAGCTTACTTTCTGAAAAATATAAAAATGGTAAAATGAATTTCGTTAAAGCATTTTTTATTGGATTACAATCCAATTGGAAAGCAAACAAGAATTTTGAATATTCTTCACACATTTATATCTTGAAAAACAGGTAAAATCGATTTTAAGGCTATTTAAGCGCATGTTTTTATATAAAACAGGCTTGGCGTTTGATAATTTGAGTAATTTCTTTATTTCAAGGATATGAAACTCAATTTTGATAGCCATAAATTATACTTTAACGAATCACAATAATAAAACCTTATATCATAAAAAAATATCAATTTTCAAACTTTTGGTTAATACTATCTATTTTTTTATATTTTTGTGAATAATACTTAAAAACCAGAAATTCATAAAAATGAAATCGACGATTCACTATTACCAAAAAAGAAATATTAAAGACATGAGTAAAAAAGCATTAGTAATTATCGCATTGGCAATTTCAATGGTTGCTTGCAACAAACCTGTAGAAGCAGTTAAAGAAGTGAAAACTGCTTATGTAGATACTTCTGAATTAATGAAAGAATACACAGAGGCAAAAGACCTTGAAGCAAAATATAAAACCAAAGCGGAAGAAAAAGGCAGACAGCTAGATGCAGAAATCAAAAGATTCAAGCAAGAAGCAGCAGGTTTTCAAGCACAAGCACAAGCAAACGGTCAAGAATGGGCGCAAAAAAAAGGAGCTGAATTGCAAAAAAGAGAGCAACAATTGGGTTATGCGCAACAAGCACTTACTCAAGAATTGCAGCAAGAAAGCGGAAAAGAAATGGATTCATTAGTAAGCGGTGTGAAAAAATTTATCAAAGCGTATGGTAAAGAAAAAGGATATGCATACATCTACGGGACTGGAGATGCAGCTTCAATTTTGTACGCCGAGGATAAATTTGACATCACTAAGGAAGTGATCAAATCTTTGAATGATAAATACAAGTCAGCAGAAAAAAAAGAAGAAGTTAAAAAATAAGTTTTTATATTAATTCACAAAAAGGCCTTCATCTATTTTTAGATTGAAGGTTTTTTTTTGAAACTATTTCCCGCTATTCGCTGCAATCTCTCCTTTAGAAACTTTTTTTTCATACCCATAAAAGGAGCTTCTTTTAGTCGCTCTTTTCTAGCTAGAAAAAATAACTTTATAAAGTTCGAGGATTTTCGCTACTATTGGGGTTAGAAAAAAATTGAATTAAAAACATAAATATTGTTCGAAAATTAAAATTGTATTTCTAATTTTCAATACTTTAGCTATCTATATACACGCCAAATGCAAACTATTTCAGAAGCCGCCGCTTACACCTTACGATTTATCAATCAAACGCAACGTTCTGTTTTTCTAACTGGGAAAGCAGGAACAGGAAAAACCACACTTTTACGCGAAATTATCCAGACCACGCACAAAAACACTGTTGTTGTAGCGCCAACAGGAATTGCAGCGCTAAATGCAGGTGGTGTAACGATTCATTCGATGTTTCAGTTGCCTTTTGGCGGATTTATTCCTGATAATTCATCACCGCAATTTTCTGAAAGTACAAAATTTGAAACTAAAGCTACATTGCGCAGGCATTTCAAAATGAGTGGCTTGAAGAAATCAGTGATTCGGAATATGGAATTACTGATTATTGATGAAGTAAGTATGCTTCGCTCGGATTTGCTAGACGCGATGGATTATATGATGCAATCGGTACGGAAGAAAAGTACGCCTTTTGGTGGTGTTCAAGTATTGTTTATTGGTGATTTATTGCAACTACCTCCAGTTATTCGGGATGAAGAATGGCGTACATTAAAAACCTACTACCGAGGAAAATTCTTTTTTCATTCGCACGTAGTACAGCAAAATCCACCCTTGTACATCGAATTATCAAAGATTTTCCGCCAGACTGACGATACTTTTATTTCGGTTTTGAATAATTTGCGTAACAATCAGATTTCTGAACAAGATATTCAGACATTAAACAAATATGTAAAACCAGACTTTGATTTAAAAACAAACAAAGGATACATTACTTTGACCACGCACAATAACAAAGCCGATACTATGAATGCCCAGGCTTTGGAAGATTTAGAAGGAAATTTAGTGGTTTACAATCCAGACATTGTTGGCGATTTTCCAGATAAAATTTTTCCCGTAGAACAACATCTTCAACTCAAAGTGGGTGCACAAGTCATGTTTGTTAAAAACGACCTTTCACCGGATAAAAACTATTTTAACGGGAAAATGGGAGTGATCAAATCACTTTCCAGTCAGGAAATCTTAGTTTATTTTCCAGAAGAAAATAAAACCATAGAAGTTGATAAATACGAATGGAAAAATATTCGCTACAAAGTAGATGAAACAACAAAGGAAATTGAAGAAGAAGTTTTGGGAACCTTTGTTCATTATCCAATAAAATTAGCTTGGGCGATTACAGTACATAAAAGCCAAGGATTAACATTCGACAAAGCGGCGCTTGATGTTTCGCAAGTTTTTCTACCGGGGCAGGCTTATGTGGCATTGTCTCGTTTAAGGTCTTTAGAAGGGCTTATTTTGCTATCTCCGTTGCGTATGAACGGAATTTCAAACGATCAGGACGTGATGGATTATTCGTTAAACAAAGCGACTGATGATTTTTTAGAGAATGCCTTACACTTTGAAACCAAGAACTTTATTCATAACTATTTGATTAGTAGTTTTAATTGGGCTGATTTAGCGCAAGAATGGCGCAATCATAAATTCAGTTATAACGAAAATGGCGAAAGCTCATTAAAATCGAAGCAAGCAGTTTGGGCAGCCAAGCAAATGGAGATTATGGAGCAACTTTTGGATCCATCCAAAAAATTTATTTCGCAATTAAACAAACTTTTTAGTCAAGAAACGGTTGATTTAAACCATATTTCCGAACGTGTTCAAGCGGCTTTCAGTTATTTTATGAAACCTATGGACGAATTAGTTTTTGAAATACTTTGGAAAATTGAAGAAGTACAAAGAAGCAAAAAAGCCAAAGCTTATTACGATGAATTGGTTGTTCTGGAAGATTGGCAAACTAAAGCCGTTTTGCAATTAATGAAAGCCAAATTATTGATAGAAACGGTGGTTGCAGGTGAAACGATTTCTAAAGAGAAACTGACATCAGAGGAAATAAAAAAATACATTAGCCGAAAAACAATGGCGATCCAGGAGCAATTTAAGAAAGTCAATGTTACTTTGATAGATGATGACAAAGATTTAGAACGATACACTTCTAAAAAATCAAAAACGAAAGCACCAAAAAAATCAACCATTCAAGAAACCTATGAATTATGGGTAGAAAAGAAGTCTATATCAGATATTGCTACGATTAGAGTACTTACCAAACAAACTATTTATTCCCATTTTGTACAACTGATACAAACTAAAGCCGTATCGATTTCGGAGGTTTTACCCGCAGATAAAATTCAGACTTTGACACAAGCTTTTCAAGGCTACAAAGAAGAATCGTTGAATACATTAATGGAAAAAAATAGCGAAAAATTCACATGGAACGAAGCCAGAATGTACAAGGCAAGTTTGAATTAGTTTTTTAAGTAGAATTTATTGGAATTTCATTTACGTATTTTCATGCGTATCTTTTCATCTTTTCATTTTTTAAGAAAAAAGAAAAGGATTCACAGTAAAATTTCAGCTATAGCAAGGTTCATTATTTTCATAAGTGCAAGAAAAAAACGGTGATGCTTATAAATTTAAAACAATCAAAATAACCTTTAGGGAAATGGTAAATAAGGCTTTGTAAATAATGATTAACAGCCACAAAACAGTTACTTACTGAAGCATAAAATAATGCTTCAAAACGCGTTAAAATTGGTTTTTTTATGACAAAAAGTATTCTGCCTTCACCTTTTTTTACAGTAGATTAAATAAAGACCTTTAATTATTTAAAAAAAACCCTCAAAAAGCGAAAAGCTATTTGAGGGTTTATAAATTGTAATAATCTTATTATAATGATTCTATCAATATCCAAGCTTCTGGATTGTGTTTTATATTAATTTCTTTTTTAGCTTTTTCAGCTTCAGCAAATGTTGCGTAACTACCATATATAACGGGATAATAGCCATTTTTGTTTGGAGAAATACGTTTGGCATCGTATCCTAAGCGATTTAAAATTCGCAACGTTTTATCAGCATTTTTTTCTTCTCTATAAACTCCAGCCATAATATGATACGGCATTTTTATTTCCTTATCTGATTTTACAGAAAGTGTAACAGCTGGAACAGGACTTTCGATAAAGAAAGTTGCTTGTTGAATTTTATTTTGAACTTGTTTTTGAACAGCAGTCTCAACAAGAATCGTTTCTGATGCGATCTGATTTTGATACAATGGATAACCAACACTTCCGGCGATGCCAAGTCCTAACACAATAATAGCCGCATATTTTAAATACGAATTAGAATTTTTTGTATTCCCAGGAATCATTGCGATAGTTGTATGAGCAGCAATTGTTTGGATTTCTTTTTCAAAAATTGCTCTTTTCACAAGTGGCGAAACAAAAGGCGCCAAACCAAAAGAACTCGTCAAATAGTTTGCTTGATCATAAGGTATGAAAATCATATTTTTATCTGCGTTCAAACGAATTTCTCCTATATTTTTTATAGAAAGAACTTCATTCTCTTCTAATGCTTTTTTCCAATTAAAAACTTCGTGTTGAATAGCACTTAAAACATATTCATACGATGTTTTTTCAGCTAAAGCGATATGATTG
>CBDUEE010000186.1:0-5467 GCA_965366105.1 uncultured Flavobacterium sp.
TGCAGACCAAGTTAAAGCTGCACTTTCTTAATTTCTTAATTGTTATATATTAAAAAAACCTGTTTGCTAAGGCAAACAGGTTTTTTTTTTGCTTTATACTTTTTTATATTTTTCTTAAATAAGAAAAAGGATTTCTATTATAGTATAAAGTTATCGTAAAAAGAAAGGTATCTGTTTCGTATGGAATATCTTTGTATGCTACTCGAAATTAAATAATTCGTGTATTTAAATTTGTTAAGAAATGAAACTATACATACAAAATAAATTCACTTCAAAATTACCTGGTGATACGCTACAAACTAATGAGCCTAGACAAGTTCAGCAAGCTTGCTTCTCATTTGTTGAACCGAAAAAAACTAAAAAACCTTCACTAATTCATGCTTCTAAAGAAGTAGCAGTGAAAATTGGGCTTTCAGAGGAAGACTTACTTTCTACTGATTTCTTAAATGTATTTTCAGGGAATTCTATTTATCCAGAAACCAGACCTTTTGCAATGGCTTATGCAGGGCATCAATTTGGCAACTGGGCTGGACAATTAGGTGATGGTCGCGCTATCAATCTTACTGAAGTAGTTCATGAAAATAAATCATATACTTTACAATTAAAAGGAGCAGGGCCAACACCCTATTCAAGAACAGCTGATGGTTTAGCTGTTTTACGATCTTCCATTAGAGAATATTTATGTGCAGAAGCGATGTTTTATTTAGGCGTTCCCACAACACGTTCCCTATCGCTGATGCTTTCTGGTGATCTGGTGTTGCGTGATGTTTTGTATAATGGGAATCCAGCATACGAAAAAGGCGCAATTGTTAGTAGAGTAGCACCATCATTTATTCGTTTTGGTAGTTTCGAACTATTTGCTTCTCGAAAAGATATTGTAAATCTTAAGCTATTAGCTGATTTTACTATTAAAAATCATTTTCCTCATATAAAAGTAGAAGGAGTCGAAAAATATTTAGCCTTTTTTGAAGAAGTTACGCAAACAACTTTAAAAATGATTGTAGAATGGCAACGTGTTGGTTTTGTACACGGCGTTATGAACACGGATAATATGTCTATTCATGGCATTACCATAGATTACGGACCTTACGGTTGGCTAGAAGATTATGATACCGGTTGGACACCAAATACAACTGATAATCAGCATAAAAGATACCGTTACGGAAATCAGCCAGAAATTGCTTTATGGAATTTATATCAGCTAGCGAATGCACTCTATCCGTTAATCGAAGATGCTAAACCTTTAGAAGTTATTCTAGAAGCCTACAGTTCTAATTATGAAAAGCAATATCTGAATATGATGCAAGATAAATTAGGTATTGAAAACAAAAGCGACGATGATCTATTTTTAGTAAATCGATTGACTGAATTGCTTGAAAAAGTAGAAACAGACATGACTATTTTCTTTAGGAAGTTAAGTAATGTAACAAAAGAAGATTCTGTAACAATAGCTTTTGGTAAAATTAAAGAAGCTTTCTATGAAGAAAAAGACTTGAATGAAACTATCTTGAAAGATTGGTACGATTGGTTTGAAATTTATAATTTTAGAATAAATGAACAAATGCTATCAGATCCAGGAAGAAAAGAAAAGATGAATAGCGTTAATCCTAAATATGTGTTGCGAAATTATATATCGCAATTATGTATTGAAAAGGCGGAAAAAGGGGAATACGGTATGTTGAATGAATTAATCGAAATGCTTAAAAAACCGTATGAGGAACAGCCTAATTTTCAGAATTGGTTTGCCAAAAGACCGGATTGGGCAAGAAATAAAGTGGGTTCATCAATGTTAAGTTGTAGTTCTTAGAATATTTTAATTAAAAAATAGCACTATTATTCATGTGTTTTTAATTCAATTGAAATAAAGGTGCTAATGTTCAAGTTTTAAATATGAGATTATTTATAACTATATTTTAGTATTAGAAATTTGATCAAATAATTTATAGGAGGAACATCAATTATACCAATAAAAAATCCTGCTTGGTTTGAGCAGGATTTTAATTTTTTTATGATTCTCCAATCTCTTGAATACTATCTGACTCGAATATTTTGAAGCCTTTATGGTTTTGCTGTGCAATTTTAAAAAGTGCTTTTGCAACTATTTTGCCCTCTATGGGTTTGTATTTTTTTAAATTACCAAGGAATAAAAAAGAAAGTATTTTCATAAAAAAGCCACCTACTTTTTCTGCAAACCTAAATTCAGTTCGATCACCTGATAAAAGTGAAGGTTGTAAAATTGAAACACTCTCAAAATTACAAGCTTTAAGATAATCCTGAATTTCGCCTTTGGTTTTTAAATAAAAATTTCCAGAACTAGCATTTGCTCCAAGAGATGAAATAATCAAGAATTTTTTTACCTTATTGTGTAAAGCAAACTCTGCAAACTGTTTGGGATATTCATAATCTACTTTCCTAAAAGCTTTTTGGCTTCCTGCTTGTTTGATAGTTGTACCAATCGTGCAAAAGAAATCATCACCAATAACTAGCTCTTTGTAAGTCTCTGGTTGATCAAAATTAATGATATGTTGCTTTAATTTAGGATGGTTTATCCCAGTATCTCTTTTTGAAAAAGAGATTACTTGACTGTACTCATCACTAGCTAAAAGTGATGTCAAAACGTGTGAACCTATTAAGCCAGTACTTCCAATTATTAAAGCCGTTTTCATACTAGGATTTTTTATTCTTACCAAAATTAAATTTTACTTTCTCAACTACTTGAGGTTTTGAATTCCCTTTTGGATATTGCTTTTTAGAAGTATTTTTTGTAGCGGGTCTAGACTTAGAAGGTGCTTCATCACCTCTTGATTTTTCTTCGTCGCGCGGTTTTGCCTTAAATTCAGGTCTCTCTTTCGCTCCGTCTTTTGAAGGGATTTGTGCTTTATGTTTGGCTAAAACATCATTTGGATTTTTTGGATTTTCCTTTGTTCCACGCAAGTGAATTACTAATGCATTTAGGAAATTACGCAATACTTGATCGCCACATTCTACATAGTTTTCATGTTTTTCATCGCGGAAAAAAGCACCTAATTCTGATTTAGTGATTCTAAAATCTACCAATTCTAATATTTCAACTATTTGATCGTCCCGTAACATTAAAGCTACACGAAGTTTTTTAAAGATATCGTTGTTAGTCATCATTTTATTTTTTTACAAAGGTACGGTTAAAATGCAATTGCACCACATTTTTAGATTCACAATTGCTGTTGGTTTAAAATGTGAATTATAGTGTCCAAATCTTCTTTTTTATGATTAGCAGTAACTACAATTCTGTTTAATTCCTTTGTATCTGTTGGGTATTTAAAATTGGCTGCAATGATTTTATTCGCAAAGAGAATTTTCTTAATTCCTTGAATTTCCGGATAAATTAAGGGATAATTTACATTAAAAAGAACTGCTTTATTCTTAATCAAACGAGCATGAATATAATTTAAATTGTCTTTTAATTTTTTATGCTGAGTACTGTAAATGTTTTCAGCATCAGCCATGGTTTGTACAGCTGCCGCACTCATACCAGCGCTAGAAATAAACGTATCAAGATTTTTAACTTTAGTAATAAACGGTGCATCACTTGCAATTACACCTCCTGTTAGTCCAAAGGCTTTTCCTAATGATGCAATCATAATCTTTCTTTTTATAATTGGAAGATTGATTGCCGAATATATGCCAGAGCCATTTGTACCTAAAATTCCTAATGAATGTGATTCATCTACAATTAAAGTAATCTCTTTTTTAGTTGAAATAGCACTCAGAATAGAAAAATCAATAGGTTTTGTTTGAAAAGAGGGAACGGAATCTGATAGAATTGTAATTTTTTCTATAGTAGAATCTAACAAACGTGGATTTAATTCATTATCAATTAAAACAGGTAAGCTATTGATTACTTTTAATGCAGGGTGTGTATTTGGAAAATGAAAAAAACAATCCGTTTGTGGAGCTAGAACTTCAAGTACGAGTTTTCCAGCAAGCATTCCTGAAGAAAGTGTCAGAGTAGCTTCTGATTTGATATGTTTAGCTAAAAAAACTTCTCCATTTTCGTAAGCAGTTAGTTGGATATTGGCACTTCTGGAACTTCCATAGGCGGTTCCCCACCTTAAAATATTTTTGATGAACAATTGTTGAAAATCTGTATTTGTTGGTAAGCCTAAATAGGCTGTTCCTCCAAAATATAAAAATTCTTCATTATCGATTTCAATTATTCTATCCGGAAATTGGTTAACTTTCATTATAATATTAAATTAAAGTCACGCCAGTTCCATTAAGTTCAGAATAGGATATTTTACCAAAATCAATTGTTACGCCAGTGGCAATATCTTCTGCAAGAAGCAATCCTCCGTCCATATCTACATAATCGAGTTGTGGTAGTAACTGCGCAATTGCAGAAATCCCTACAGTAGATTCAGTCATGCAACCCACCATAGTTTTTAAGCCTAATTTTTTGGCTTCTTGAATCATTCTTCTTCCTGGAGTTAAGCCGCCACATTTTACTAATTTGACATTTACACCGTGGAAATAATTTTGACATTTTGCTACATCTCCTTCAATAATACAGCTTTCGTCAGCAATAATCGGTAAAACAGAATGTTTGAAAACTTCCTTATGTCCTTCCCAATTATCTGCTTTTAAAGGTTGTTCAAGGAATTCAACTCCTAATTTTTTTAGTGCTACGGCATTATTTAATGTTTCTTCAACACTCCATCCACAATTAGCATCGATTCTGAAAATAGCATTAGTATGTTTTCTAAGTTCGGTTACAATGGCTATATCTTCTTTTGTTCCCAGTTTAATTTTATAAATGGGCCAAGGAAGTTCTTGCATTTTAGCCACCATTTTTTCGATAGAAGCGATTCCAATGGTGTAATCTGTTAATGGATTTGAGTCGGTTGTATAATTCCATAATTCGTATAGTTTTTTTCCTTTTTGTCGTGCGTATAAATCATTGTAGGCCATGTCTAAAGCGCATAGAGCAAACATATCGTGTTTTAAATGCGGATGAATTTTTGCCCAGAAATCTTCGGGAGTTTCATTTGTAGTAGCTTCAATAAGGGTACGAATTTGTTCTAAATCCTGCATCATTACGGGAACCGTTGTTTTGTAATACGGATTTGAAGTTGCTTCGCCAAAACCAGAAAATCCTTCATCTTGTAATTCGACAATTAATGAAGGTTGAAAATCTATTGACTCTCTGGAAATCGTAAATGTGTGTTTTAATTTTAGGTTGTATGCTCTTAATATTAATTTCATTTGAATCTAAATTTAGATATTAAAATTAATGATAATTATTGTAATAAGTGAAATTATTTTATTTTAATAAACTAACGATTCTACTGCTTTACAAAACTATCTCACCATTTTTTTTGGTCTGTTTTTCGCAAAGTTTTTTTTACAGAAGGAATATGTTTATTTTTTTTATTTTTTTTAAATTTTTTTAAAAATTTGATGTTTAATTATTTATCTATTTTTTACTTGG
>CBDUEE010000187.1:0-5452 GCA_965366105.1 uncultured Flavobacterium sp.
CGTAGCAGTACTTCAAAATACACGTTGGAATGAAATCCTTGGAAAAATGATATTGGAAGGAGAAACAAGAGGTTTGACAGAAGAGTTTGTGCTTAGAATGTTCAAAGCGATTCACCAAGAAAGCATTGGTCACCAAGAAAAAATAGTGAACGTTTAATTGACTTTCACTATTTATTAAATTAAATCTCCACAATTTTAAAATTGTGGAGATTTTTTGCTTTTAATTTTATTTATCCAAGAATTAGTAATTATGAGATGAACAAATAAAATAACACTTTATTTGAAAAGCATAAATTTTATGTAGGTTTTTTTTGTAATATTGTGAAATAGAATAATCTATAAATTTTAATCCAATAAATTCATTAAGTTACATGAAAAAACTATTAATACTATCCTTTTTATTTTTAAATTCTGTTCTTTATTCCCAAAAACAAATCTTTGAAAGTCCGCAATTGTCAACAACAATTAAAGGGCATAAATCCGTTGCAATAATACCTTTTATTGTTAAAATAACGTATAAAAAACAACCTAAAAATTTTAGTGCGGAAGGAAACAAAGAACAAGAATTGAAAATGTCTAAATCAATACAATCCAGTATGTATACTTTTTTATTGAGAAAAGCAGATAAGTATACTGTAAGCTTTCAAGATGTTGAAAAGACAAATATTTTACTTAAAAAAGCAGGAATTTCAGATAAACTTGATGAAATGACAAAGGATGAAGTTGCAAAAGTATTAGGAGTCGATGCAGTAATTAGTGGCACTTTTGAGAATGAACAGACAAAATCAGAAGCAGGTGCAATCGTGTCAGCTGTGATTTTTGGTGGTTTTGGAGGCAAAACGGGTTCTGGATCTTTAACAATGACTATTAACAATGGTTCTGATGGAGAATTATTGTGGCGTTTTTTCAAAACTATGGATGATAATATCACTACTTCTACTGATGATATAGTTGAGAGTATGATGAGAAAAGTTTCGAGAAATTTTCCTTACGTAAAATAAATTTTATTAGAGTGAATTAAAAGTTGTCATAAATGGCAACTTTTTTTTTGGTGTAAATCAAAAATCAAAATCTTACCTTTGCAGTATGACAGGACTCGTATATAAATCTACAGGAAGTTGGTACACCGTAAAATCCGAACAAGGTGATTTTATAGAATGCCGTATGAAAGGGAAATTCAGAATCAAAGGAATAAAAAGTACCAATCCAATTGCGGTGGGTGATATTGTTGATTATGAACTAGAAGAATCATCGGATACCGTAACGGGAACAATTCATAATATTCACGAGAGAAAGAATTACATCGTTAGAAAATCAGTGAATTTATCGCATCAAATGCATATTATTGCATCAAATATTGACTGTGTTTTTTTATTAATTACCATTAATAATCCACCGACGACTTTCAATTTTATTGACCGTTTTCTGGTTACTGCCGAAGCTTATGGAATCGAAACTATTTTAGTTTTTAATAAAATCGATACTTTGGATGACGCAACGCTTGACGAACAATTGTTTATGCAACATGTGTATCAGCAGATAGGTTATAAATGCTTACGTGTTTCTTCGACTGAGATGAAAGGAGTTGAAGAGTTGAAAGAAATGATGATTGATAAAGTGAGTATGTTCTCTGGGCATTCCGGTGTTGGGAAATCGACATTGGTAAATGCAATGGAACCCGCTTTACATCTAAAAACTAAAACTATTTCTGAAGCGAGTAAACAAGGGCAACACACTACGACTTTTGCGGAAATGTATGATTTGTCTTTTGGTGCAAAAATCATTGATACTCCAGGAATTAAAGGGTTTGGTATTGTTGATATGGAAAAAGAAGAAATTAGTGGTTATTTCCCTGAGTTTTTCAAATTGAAAGAACAGTGTAAATTCAATAATTGCTTGCATAAAGAAGAACCACATTGCGCTATAAAAGCCGCATTAGAAAGAGACGAAATCCCTTGGTCTCGATACAACAGTTATCTTAAGATTTTAGAAGGTGACGATGAAAATTACCGAACTGATATTCATAATGAAGATCGAATAATTAGCGATAAAACCAGGGAGTAAAATCCTATCGAAGATTCCAAATTTTAAATTTCAAAAATTGAAAGTAGTAATTCAAAGAGTTTCCAGCGCATCGGTAACTATTGAAGAAAAAATAGTAGCTGATATTCAAAAAGGTTTATTAGTTTTAGTAGGAATTGAAGATGCCGATAATCAAGAAGATATTAATTGGTTGACTGCTAAAATAGCTAATATTCGGATTTTTGAAGATGAGAATCATGTGATGAATCTCTCTTTAAAAGATGTATATGGCGATATTATCGTGGTAAGTCAGTTCACGCTGCATGCTAATACCAAAAAAGGAAATCGTCCTTCCTATATTAAAGCTTCAAAGGCTGATGTAGCAATTCCATTATATGAAAACTTTGTAAAATGTATGGAAAATGAATTAGGAAAGAAAGTGCAAACTGGAGTTTTTGGTGCTGATATGAAAGTTAGTTTAATAAACGATGGACCGGTTACGATAGTAATTGACAGTAAAAATAAAGACTAAGTCAAGTTTTTCAGTTTCATTTATTGTATATTCTTATAATTTTACTTTAAAGAAATATTTTACTTTCTAATTTTTTACGTTTTTTAAATTCATATTCCATGAACTTAGAACAATATATTCAAAATTTAAATTCAGTTTTTTATACGGGCGTTACTAATGACGTAGTGCCGACTGGTCTCCCTGATTTGAATCATGAAAGTATCAATGAATTTGCTAAAAAGATAAATTTAGATTTTCTTCCAATAAAAGAAAATGGGAATGTCTGTTTTGCCAATAATAACGAGGAGTTAAGAGACGATTTTAAACAAGTTTTTAGTACAATAGACTTCCTAGATTATATTTATGCCGTTTCTTTTTCGATTACTTTTAAAGATAAATTTCCACAAAAACTTAGTGCAGATTTTCCAAAAATCCCTTTTCCAAAAGTTAGCAATGGTTTTTGGAAATTGGTGAAGTTGGGAAGACAGATACGAGAAATTCATTTGCTGAAAAGTAAAGTTGTACATAGTTCTTTTGCTCAATTTTTTATTGAGGGTGACAATTTAGTTAGAAAAACTATTTTCAAAAATAGTAAGGTTTACATTAACGAAACCCAGTGTTTTGAAAATATTCCCGAAGCAATTTGGAGTTTTTATTTAGGAAATGCTCAACCGGCACAAAAATGGATTAATGATAAAAAAGGACAAAAATTAGAGCTCGATGACATAAATCATTACCATAAAATAGTAGCTGCTTTGATAGAAACAGATAAAATAATAGAAGAAATTAATAAAATTGTAATACAGTAAATATGGACTTAAAAAACGCTCAACTAGAAGTAGATAATTGGATTAAAGAACACGGTGTTCGTTATTTTAATGAATTGACAAATATGGCTCAACTTACAGAGGAAGTTGGTGAAGTTGCTCGAATCATTGCGCGTCGTTATGGAGAACAATCCGAAAAGGAAAGTGATAAAAATAAAGATTTGGGTGAGGAATTAGCCGATGTGGTTTTTGTAGTTTTATGCTTGGCGAATCAAACGGGAATTGATTTACAAGCCGCTTTTGATAAAAAGTTGGATTTAAAATCTGTTAGAGACAAGGATCGTCACAAAAACAACGATAAACTGAAGTAATTTGTGGTTTTTAAATTATGAATTATAAACGAGGAGTGTTAAATTGCAAACTTGAATTATACTAACCATAATTCGAAATTCAAAACTCATAATTACAACATGAATTTACTGTTAAAAACTACCCATTCTAATTTAAAAGCTCAGATTGCTGTTACTGGCTCAAAAAGCGAAACCAACCGATTATTATTGTTACAAGCGTTATTTCCTAATATCACTTTGGCGAATACTTCTAATTCCGATGATAGTGAAGTTATGCAGAAAGCATTGAAAGGAAATGAGGAAATTATCGATATCCACCATGCAGGAACTGCAATGCGTTTTTTAACAGCTTACTTTGCTGTACAAGAAGGACGTGAAGTAGTTTTGACTGGTTCAAGTAGAATGCAGGAACGTCCTATAAAAGTTTTAGTAGATGCGATAGCACAATTAGGTGTTCACATCACTTATGAAAAAGAAATTGGTTATCCACCAATTCGAATAAAAGGACAGAAAATTACAGTTTCTAAAGTTAGAATGGCAGCAAATGTGAGTAGCCAATACATATCGGCTTTGTTATTAATTGCTCCTAAATTAGAAAATGGATTAGAATTAATTTTAGAGGGCGAAATCACTTCGATTCCCTATATAAAAATGACTTTAGCATTGCTAAACGACCTAGACATCCAGACTAGTTTTGAAGGAAATGTTATCAAGGTTTTTCCAAAAAATGAAGTTGTAACTAAAGAAATGGTTGTAGAGTCCGATTGGAGTTCTGCTTCTTATTTTTTCAGTTTAGCTGCTTTGGCCGATGAAGCTTCTATTTCATTAACTAGTTATAAAGAAAATAGTTTACAAGGTGATTCAGAATTGGTTTCTATTTATAAAAAATTGGGAGTTGCAACTAAGTTTGAAAACAATAAAATTACACTTACAAAGCAGCGTGATTTTAAACTTGGAGACGTAATTTTCGAACTCAACAATACTCCTGATATTGCCCAAACCATTGTGGTAACTTGTTTAGGGTTAGGAATTGGTTGTCATCTGACAGGACTTCACACCTTAAAAATCAAAGAAACAGATCGATTAGAGGCGTTGAGAATCGAGTTGACAAAATTAGGAGCAAATATTAGTGTAACTAATGATAGTTTAACACTAGAAGTATCAACTAGTATCAACCACAATGTAAAAATTGCAACTTATAATGACCACAGGATGGCGATGGCATTTGCTCCTTTAGCTTTAAAAGTGCCAATAATAATCGAAAATGCTGATGTAGTTTCTAAATCTTACCCTGATTTCTGGGAGGATATGAAAAGTTTAGGATTTATTATTTCAGAAACTGTAGTGTAATTGTCAATGTTTACGGGCTAAACCTCTGGCGTTTTGCGGCTTTGTGACTTTGTTTCTAAATTAAACATCAAAACACTTGACAACGCCTATCTCACAGTCGTATATTTGCAGTCCTAAATAAGTTTATAATTTGGGGCAATTTTTTGCCTAGGGATTTAATCTTTTAAACAAATAAAAAAAATGAAATTATCACATTTTCAATTCGATTTACCTAAAGAATTGCTTGCAGAGTATCCTGCTGAAAACAGAGACGAAGCGCGTCTAATGGTTATTGATCGTAAAAAGCAAACCATTGAACACAAAATGTTCAAAGATGTTATCGATTATTTTGATGAAGGCGATGTTTTAATCTTAAATAATACTAAGGTTTTTCCAGCTCGTTTGTACGGGAACAAGGAAAAAACAGGAGCAAGAATCGAAGTTTTTTTACTTAGAGAATTAAATTCTGAGCA
>CBDUEE010000188.1:0-5440 GCA_965366105.1 uncultured Flavobacterium sp.
AAAACCGTTCCAAAAACCATCAAAACAATACTAATTCCCTTTTTAATTTTTAGAATATTGACTGGTGTTAATTTGTTTTTTAATTGTTTTGCCAAAATTATTTTGATACAATCGACTATTAAATAAGATAGAATTACTGCTGTAAAAAAAGTAATCATTCTAGAATTTTGCATCTCTAGTTTTGGTCCAACTGAGATAATAACGGCTAACCAAAAACCCAGAACACCTATGTTTATAATATTCAAAAAGAAACCTTTTACAAACAGACTTACATAGTTTTTTTTTATAATTTCTTTGTCAATTAGATCGGTATTCACTTTCTGCTCTTTTTTTAATTGTATGAATGAAATCACACCGTAAGCTAGCATTAAGACACCACCAAAAATAAAAAGTGCGGGCTCATCTTTTAAACTTTGAATCAATCTAAAACTGCCTAAATAAGCTATTCCTATAAAAACGATATCTCCCAAAATTACACCTAAATCAAAAACTAAAGCGGCTCTAAATCCCTTTATAATACTAGTTTCTAGTAAAATAAAGAAAACAGGACCTATCATAAAACTTAAGAAAATTCCCCAAGGAATACCAGCTAAAATATCGTTTATCATTAAAAATGTATATTTATTACCAACAAATCTAATGTAATTTACTAATTTTTCTCTAAAATAGTTCCACCAATAAAAATTTCTTGATTAATCTGCTTTGGTTTACCATAGATAAAAATAGAACCTCCAGCTTTTACTTTAGCATCAACCAATGTACTAGCATTTATCTCAGATTGTCCTCCAGCAGAAACTGTAATAGTTGTTTGAGCCGTATGTAAATCCTTGGCATTTAGAATCCCTCCAGAAGTAATAGTCACATTTTGGTTGGTAGCTTTACCTGAAATAGAAATAATTCCACCAGCATAAGCTTTTACATTTACTTTATCAACATCAATATTTAAGTTTAATTCTCCACCTGATTTTGCATTTAGCTCTAAGCTAGTTTGTTTAAAATCATTTGCACTAGATATAGAACTTCCCTCACTTACTGCAATACTTTCTAGATTTTTGTAATATAATTTCACAACAATATCATTCCCAGATAATAGCTTTGGAAAAGGCATTCTTATTTTTAAATCTCCATTTTTATTGACCGTTTCAACTTCGGCAGCACGTGATCCAGTAATCTCTAATTTGTTTTCGTTTGCAGCTATCAACTGAACTGAAATTTTATCAAAAACTTTTACTTGGTCAAAATCACCTAGATTTCTACTTACTTGTGCATGTGTAAATTGTGCTAAAAGCACCAATGCAATAATTACTACTTTTTTCATTTTTTTATTTTAATGGTTCTTCCACTCTTCTTAAAAAATTAAAGTCCAATTGTTTTTTTACTAAATCGGCATTTTTTACTTTAACGTAAATTTCGTCTCCTAATTGTAATAATTTACCAGATGTTTCTCCTTTTAGCGCATATTGTTTTTCATCAAAAGTGTAATAATCATCTTTAATATCTCTAATTCTACACATTCCTTCGCATTTATTTTCGATAATTTCGACATAAATACCCCATTCGGTAACACCAGAAATAACACCCAAAAATTCTTCATCTTTATGATTTTGCATGTATTTAACCTGCATATATTTGATAGAATCTCTTTCTGCATTGGTTGCTAAACCTTCCATTGTTGAGGAATGCAAACATTTGGTTTCATAGGTTTCTTCATCTACAGATTTTCCTCCATCAAGATAATGCTGCAGCAATCTATGAACCATAATATCTGGATAACGACGAATAGGCGACGTAAAATGAGAATAATAATCAAAAGCTAAACCATAATGACCAATGTTATCCGTAGAATATTTGGCTTTACTCATACTTCTAATAGCTAGTGTATCAATAAGATTTTGCTCTTTTTTACCATTTACTTGCTCCATTAAGCTATTCAATGATTTAGAAATATCGCCTTTATTACGGAAATCTATTTTATAACCAAACTTAGCTATTACGGTTTGCATGGCAATTAACTTATCTTCGTTGGGCTCATCGTGAATTCTATAAATAAAAGTTTTCTTTTGTTTACCAATGAATTCAGCTACTTTTCTGTTGGCCAATAACATAAACTCTTCAATTAGATGATTGGCATCTTTTGAAACTTTAAAGTAAACGCCTTGTGGTTCTCCACTTTCATCTAAGTTGAACTTCACTTCTACTTTATCAAAAGTGATCGCTCCTTCGGCCATTCTCTTTTTTCTAAGAATTTTAGCGAGCTCATCTAATTTTAACGTCGCTGCTACAATATCTTCAGAAACTTTATAAGAACTACCTGTAATCGAAATTTCTTCGGGAATTGTATCGTCTTTAGTCTCTATGATGTATTGTGCTTCCTCGTAAGCAAAACGTTGATCAGAAAAAATAACTGTTCTACCAAACCATTGATTCATTACTTGCGAATCTTCATTGATTTCAAACACAGCAGAAAAGGTATATTTCTCTTCATTTGGACGCAATGAACAAGCAAAGTTTGATAATACTTCAGGTAACATGGGCACAACTCTATCTACTAAATAAACAGAAGTTGCTCTTTGATACGCTTCATCATCTAATATTGTACCTTCTTGCAAGTAATACGAAACATCGGCAATGTGAATACCAATTTCATAATTACCATTTTCTAATTTTTTAAAAGATAAGGCATCATCAAAATCTTTCGCATCTTTTGGGTCGATAGTAAAAGTCAACGTATCGCGCATGTCACGACGTTTTGCAATTTCACTTTCGGTTATAGAGGTATCTATTTTTTGTGCAAAGGTCTCTACTTCAATAGGAAATTCTGATGGCAAACCATATTCGGCAAGAATAGCATGAATTTCTGTATCATGTTCTCCCGGTTTTCCTAACACTTTTATAACAGATCCAAAAGGACTGTCTGCTTTGGCTGGCCAATCTTCAATATGAACTAAAACTACATCTCCTTGCTCTGCCTCTCCTATTTTATCTTTTGGAATAAAAATATCAGTATACATTTTTGGATTTGCAGTAGAAACAAAAGCAAAATTGGCTTGTATATCAATTACACCAACGAAATCAGTTTTGTGTCTTTCTATAACCTCAATAACTTCACCTTCTGGTTTTTTACCTTGTCTTTTATTGTACACATAAACTTTGACAATATCTTTATCTAAAGCGTGATTCAGATTGTTGGTCGGGATAAATACATCTTCGTCAAGATCAGCACAAACAAAATAGGCTGTTTTACGACCAGTCATATCAATTTTACCTTCGTAATAATCTTTACTAACTGCTTTAATTAAATATTTCCCTGGTTCTGATTCAATAATTTTATTTTGTGAAGCTAAAATCTTCAAATCTTTTATAATTTGATTTCTACTTTCGGTATCATCAAGCTCTAGCTTTGCTCCTATTTGTTTATAATTGAATGCTTTATTAGCACTTTGCGATAATATTTTTATTATTTTATCGGAGAAATCTTTCCCTTTTTTTATCGGCTTTCTTAATCTTTTACTCATAAATTCTTTTCTTAAAAGTCTAAAATTACAAAATAGTAAACTGTTATCGTTAAAGATAAGGCATATTTAAAGAAAATATAACTTTACAGAATAGTTGTATCTTTATAAAAAGAATCAATATGGAAGAATTTAAAACAGTTGCAATTTTTAATTATTCGCATGAAATTGTTGTGCTGAAGCATTTAATGGAGCAAGAAGAGATTAATTATTTTTTCGAAAATGAAATTATGTCCTCTTTTGCACCAATGTATTCAAATGCTTTGGGCGGAATCAAACTTAAAATTCATCCAAATGATTTTGAAAAAGTACAAGAGTTATTGGATAACCTTAATAACAATTTGACCATCGTTTAAAGTACTACTCACGCTCAAATGAATTTTTTGAAAGACTTATTTTTTTGAAAGTTGTCAACATATATTAATATAAACAAAAAGAAAAATTAAATTTAAATTATTTTTTGGTTGTTATTATAGCTTGTTAATAGTGGCAATAAATTTATTTTAAAATGTATTGAAATCAAGTTTGAAGAGGTTATATTGAGTTATCAACATACTTATATTTTTATAAAGTATTCGTTTCTAAGTCTTTTTCAATAGTAATTAACAATCGTTGATAACCGTTTCTGTATTGAAATTGTAAATAACTTCAAACACCGTTCTTTGTTAATAACCTACTTTTTTATATTGATAACTATTCTAAAAAAACGCTGAACTAAATTAGGATTTCTAATGTCGGTTTTGGATTAGGTATTTTTTCTTTATAACCCTAAAAAACTTCTAATATTCTATCTCAAGTTATCAACAGAAAATGTTAACTTAAGGTTAACTGAATATCAAGTAGTTATGTTTCGCTATTAACAATGCAAAATTTTAACATTTATATTTTATATTTTGTATTGATTTACAGCAATTTATAGGTTTAATAAAATTGTTGATAACTCATAATCTAATGGAATTGTGTTAGTTATGTACTGAAATTTACTTCTGTATTTTTAACTAAAATAAGCAGGATTTATATTCAATATAATAGACTTACTTTATATAAATTTGCAGCACACAACTTAATAGATATAGTATGAAAATCTCAATAGGAAATGATCACGCAGGACCGGATTACAAAAAAGCAATTGTAGAAATGCTTCAAGCAAAAGGATATGAAGTAACTAATTACGGAACAGATTCTACAGCAAGTGTTGATTATCCTGATTTTGGTCATCCCGTTGCAACAGATGTTGCGGAAGGAAAAGCTGATTTTGGAATTATTATTTGCGGAAGCGGTAACGGAATTGCGATGACGGCTAATAAACACCAAAAAGTTCGTGCTGCTTTGTGTTGGATGAAAGAAATTGCAGCTTTAGCGCGCCAACATAATGATGCTAATATTATTAGCATTCCTGCACGTTATACTTCTATTGCACAAGCAGTAGAAATGGTTGAAACTTTCTTAAATACTGATTTTGAAGGCGGAAGACATCAAACTAGAGTGGATAAAATTTCTTGCTAAAAAAAATGCGGTGCTTCGCACCAAATAAATAGGAGCTCAGTTGATAAAACTGGGCTTTTTTTATGCTCTTTCAATGAATTAAAGATGTAATTAAAACCAATAAACCCTTTTCTTTACACTTATTTGGATATTATGTAATTATAAATAAAATATATAACAAGCAGTTGTATTGCAACAATAAACCAAAACTTTAGTAAGTAGCTTTTTTTAGAGGTTTTATGTCTAAAAATAAGCATTCCTATACCAGAACCAATTGTTCCTCCAAGTAAAACAAAAAAGAGTAGTGTTTTTTCAGAAATACGGCTTTTGTTTTTTTTAGCTAAATTTTTATCGTAGCCAATTTGTATAAATGATAAAGTATTAATTACTAATAGATATACAATAAATACAAACATTTTTGTTTTTTTTATAAAGTTTAGAAT
>CBDUEE010000189.1:0-5419 GCA_965366105.1 uncultured Flavobacterium sp.
ATCTGCAACTGGTTCAGCTACGCGCAATTTGCCAGTATCTAGCAATTCAATAACCTCTTTGATAGCATCAATTGTTTTAGTTTCTTGTAACAATGCGCGGTTTTCCCAAGCTTGTTCTATAATAGTTTGTAATGGATTCATTTTGATAGATATGTTTTTGGCAAATATAAGATTTTTAACCAAATGCAAAAAAGAGATTTATACCCAAAATCTAAGAAATTTATATTTTGGATTTTTATTCAAAATGGAGTCAGAGAGATAGGCGTTTCATTGAAAATTAAATCTCAAACTTTTTTGGGTTGTAAGTTCGTTTTATTGATTTAAAAACGGTTCGTATAGTTCTTAACTTTAAATAAAGTAATAAATAATAAAACTTCTTTAGCTAAAATTTAAAATGTAACAATACTTTTTTATTTAAGGAAAAATACTTACTTTAATTTAAGTAATTATTTACAAGAATGAAAATTAGGTTTGAAGATTATATTATTTACTTTTGTTTTGTATTTATTAATTCATTTTATAAATACTAGACAACTCTTCAGTTTTTTATTGTTTAAAAAAATAATCAAATATAAATATGTCAAAAAATGGAATGAATTACTTTTTAAAATCTATCCTATATTTTGTGGGACGAAATATACTTAACTGCAAATACATGATAGGGCATTCAGCCAAATATGACCTTAAATTTAAATTTAGAGCACCCGACAGTGTAGGAAGACTTATCTATAAAAAAGGAGTATATGAAGAAGAGTTAACAGATTATTTTCTAAATAATCTAGACTTAAAATTAGGAGATATTGTTTTTGATGTAGGAGCAAATATTGGGTGGTATTCTGTTTTATTGTCAAAGCATTTTTCTGGAGTTGAGATTCATAGTTTTGAACCAGATCCTGAAAATTTTAAATTATTAAAATCTAATTTAGAATTAAACAAATCCCAAAAAGTAATACCAAATAATATCGGATTAGGAAAAGAAACGGGTATTATGAAACTCAATTTGTATAAAAAAGGGAATCTAGGAAGACATTCAATGCTAAATATTAACGATGATAATGGACCAAAAATTGCAGTAAGCATTACTAGCTTTGATGAATATGTAAAGAAAATGCAACTTAATCTATCAAAGATTAAATTTTTAAAAATTGATATTGAAGGATTTGAATATTTTGCATTTTTAGGAGGAAAGGATTTTTTAAATCATGTCCCGACAATCATGGCGGAATATTCACCTGGTTTTATGAGGAAAGACGGTTTAGATCCTGCAAATATGATAAGTTTATTAAGATCGCATAATTATAGACCTTTCATGGTTAAAGGGGCGAATTTAGACCCTGTTCAGGACGATTTTTTACTGTCAGCCGATTCTAATCTTGATTTAATATGGAAAAAAATCTAGGTCTGTAAATTATATTAAAAAGAAAGTTGTAGAGTGTTTTCCAATTTTTAATTAATATAATAAGTTGTTTCTCTTGCCAAATACCATACTGTTTTATTTGAATTAGATTTTAATTCTACATGAAAATAGAATTCAGAAAATTTAGATTGTTTATATTTATGCAGTAACAATCAAAGCTATGTAAGCTCTTAAATTAGAATTTTCACCTAAAATTAAAGCGCGAATTTTAGAATTATTAAGAACGTTTTTTTAATGAATTTATGGTATCACAGACAGATGAAGTTTACTATCTTTACTGAGACAAACCAAATGCAGCTTTAAAACTCGGCAAAGATTTGCTTAGAAACATAAAAGAATATACCTTTTTTATTTCAAAAAATCGATTTGTTTTAAATATGAAAATATAATGCATTATGTTTTTAAGAGTTAGTTTACAGTATATTAAGTTGATGTACAGCAAAAAATAGTTTCCGATTTCGGAATATATAAAAATTCAAAGATTCCCTATAAAATGCCAAGAATTCTCTCCATAGATTACGGACAAAAACGTACAGGAATAGCAGTTACTGATGAAATGCAAATCATAGCTTCTGGACTAACTACAATTCCAAGTGCTACTGCAATTGCTTTTTTGAAAGATTATTTTTCTAAAGAAAAAGTAGAAGCAGTACTCATAGGTGAGCCTAAACAAATGAACGGACTACCATCAGAAAGTGCGTCTTTAATAAAAGGTTTTGTAACCCATTTTACGAATCATTTTCCAGAGATGAAAGTAGTTAGAGTTGATGAGCGATTTACTTCAAAAATGGCTTTTCAATCGATGATTGATAGTGGAATGAAAAAGAAACAACGTCAAAATAAAGCACTCATTGATGAGATTTCAGCAACTATAATGCTTCAGGATTATTTAACTCAGAAAAGATTTTAATTCCTATTTTTATAAAAAACAGGAGTTAAATTGCTTAATTGATTTTTACTTTTTAACAATAAATTGTTATATTTTTTTTAATTTTATAAAGTATCTTTGTATTTCAAATCAATGTTATGCCCGATACAACCGTACGTACAAATAGTGACGTAGTCCTTATAGGAGCTGGAATTATGAGCGCCACTCTTGGCTTAATCCTAAAAGAATTACAACCAAATATTAAAATTGAAATTTACGAGAGATTAGATATCGCAGCAGCAGAAAGTTCTGATGCATGGAATAATGCAGGAACAGGACATTCCGCTTTTTGTGAACTTAATTATACTCCCGAAAGTGATGATGGCACAATAAGTGCAAAAAAAGCAATTAGTATAGCAGAATCTTTTGAAATCTCTCGCCAGTTTTGGGCTTATCTTGTGCAAGAAAATAAAGTTTCGTCTCCTGAAAATTTTATAAAAAGTATTCCTCACATGAGTTTTGTTTGGGGTCAGAATAATGTAGACTTTCTTAAAAAACGATATGAGGCCTTACAGTCTAATCCGCTTTTTAAGGATATGGTATTCAGTTCTAATTTTTCACAATTAGAGGAATGGATTCCTTTGGTTATGGAAGGTAGAAAGGACTCTGATAAAGTTGCAGCTACTTCAGTAGCAATTGGTACAGATGTTAATTTTGGAGAATTAACCAGAAATATTTTTGGTTACTTAACAAAATTAGAAGGTGTTACCATACATTTCCATCACGAAGTTAAAAAACTGAAACAACTTGCTGATAAATCTTGGAGAATAAAAGTCACAGATTTGGCTACAGGGCAAAAGAGCAAAGCCTACACTAAGTTTGTTTTTATTGGTGCAGGAGGAGGATCTTTACCCTTGTTGGAAAAAGCAAATGTTCCAGAAGGAAAAGGATACGGCGGCTTCCCGGTAAGTGGACAATGGCTTAAATGTATCAATCCCGAAGTAATTGCAAAACATCAAGCCAAAGTGTATGGAAAAGCAAGTGTTGGCGCACCACCGATGTCGGTGCCGCATATTGATTCCAGAATGATAGATGGGGAAAAAGCATTACTTTTTGGTCCTTTTGCAGGCTTTTCTACTCGGTTCTTAAAGAACGGTTCTTATTCGGATTTACCATTGTCTATAAAAACGGATAATATTATTCCGATGATTGCTGCTGGAATCAAAAATATTCCACTTACAAGATATTTAATTGAGCAAGTACGCCAGTCTCCTAAGGACAGAATTAACGCTTTGAAAGAATATGTGCCTAATGCTAAAGCTAAAGATTGGGTCTTGGAAAGAGCGGGACAAAGAGTTCAGGTAATAAAGAAAGATGAAAAAGAAGGTGGAATTCTTGAATTTGGTACCGAAGTAATTACTACCGATGATGGTTCTTTATCCGTTTTACTTGGTGCTTCGCCAGGTGCTTCAACTGCTGTTTCTATTATGATTGATCTAATTGGCCGCTGTTTTAAAGATCAGTTTGAAACGCCAGAATGGCAAGAAAAGTTGAAAGCTATGATTCCTTCTTATGGTCAAAAATTAAATGACAATCCAGACTTATTATTAGAAGTCAGAAAAAAAACTGCTACCATTTTAAAACTGAAAAATTAGAAATTTTGAAATAAATAAAAAGCGCTGAATTTTAGATTTTATCTAATTTTAGCGCTTTTTTCATTTATGTGTTTTTTAATATTTTTGTTGTTTTTACGATGTTTTCAGATAAATTAATCAGCCAGATTAGTTGTTCTATTACTAACTGTGCTTCTTGCATTTTTAATTGAAATGCTTCTTCATCTATTAGGGAACCTTCTTTTAATTCCTTTTCGCTAATACTTTTTAAAGCCGTAAAATGCATGGCTAATTCTTCTTTTGGAGTATTATTTTTAAAATCTAAGTCTTTCTCTTTTAAAATAGCAATGGCATGATCTAAGTTTTTATAAACAGTAGCAACTACCCTATTAAATGCCTCAGAAGCAGATGTAGTCTTGTGTGATTGAATATAAGTACCTAATGATGCTAAGGAGGAAAGTAAGGAATGATTAAGTACAGCTAATTTATAAACTTGTGGTAATTGTTTTTGTTTTGATTTTGGTTCTTGTGACATCCTTTGAAAAGAAGCCATCAAATTCCCAATTTCTATAAAAGCATTTTTTCGAGCTAAACGATAGGAGGTAGAAATAGTTCCCTTTTTATTGTAAAAAGTAGAAATTTCTTTGAGATAGTCTTGATTTGATTTAATCGATTTTTCTAAATGATTTGGAATGTTTAAAAATTCCCACGAAGGCCATAAAAAATGATTGGCTAAAAAAGCTAGAATTGCACCCACTACGGTATCCAGTATTCGATATTGAACTAAATCACTAATATTTGGGGTTAAGATTCCATAAATAAAAACAACGTACATAGTGACAAAGGTTGCGCTGACTTTATAGTTTATTTGAGTAAAAGTGAAACCTAAAACCATACATATTATGGAAAGAATACTGATAATTAGGTTGTCTTTTATTACATATAGAATCCCAAAAGCAATTAATCCTCCTATAATAGTACCAATTATACGTTGAAAAGAGCGTTCTTTTGTCAAGCCGTAAGTTGGTCTTAAAATAACAATTATAGTAAGTAAAATCCAATATACATTTTGAAAAGGTAGGAAGATGCCAATCACAAATCCAAGCATCAAAGTAATAGTCAATCGCAAAGAGTGTCTAAAAATGGTAGATGAAAAACTCAAATTCCTTGTTAGCGTACTCAATTGATAATATTGAGGTGTTAGGAATTTTTCTAAATCTTTGTCTAGTCCTTTAAAATCTTGAGAATTAGATTTAATTGTAAAAGCCCTTTCGATAATTTTTATTTTTTCAACTTGTTTTTCGGCATATTGAAGCATCGTTGTCAGCATGAAAACACCTTCCGAAGCTGGAATTTTCCCCAAATCATTTTCATAATCTATAATAGAATACTGTAAGGCTTTCAAGTCATTTATTAAATTGTATTTGGAAATGTACGTAGTTCGTTTTTTTACGCTTTTGGATAATTTTTTTAAACTAGCTGCCAGATTGTATGCTAAACCTTGATAAGTAAGTAAAACTT
>CBDUEE010000190.1:0-5392 GCA_965366105.1 uncultured Flavobacterium sp.
TGAAGAAGAAGAAGGAAGAAAAGGGAAAGTTGCTGCGAAAGTAGCAGTTATCTAAGCAAAAAATTTATTTTTTGTTAAAGAATGCGTAAAAACGTTTCGATTTATTTCGAAGCGTTTTTTTTTACGACAATTTTAAAATAAAGTATAGGCAATCAAATGCAATTCTTCTTATTTATAATCAATAAAAATTAGTTAGTAATTCAGTTTTCGTTTACACTAATAATTGTTTTAAACTTGTGTTTTAAATACTTGAAACCTATCTTTGTGACTTATTTATAATTCTCAAAAACACAAAGTATGCAATCTGATCAATTAAATTATATTCCTATTGTAATGCAGTTTATTTTGGCAGTAGGTTTTGTCGTAGGAACAATATTAGTTTCAGGCAAACTAGGTCCCAAACGTTCTTCCGCAGCCAAAGATAAAAACTTCGAATGCGGTGTTGAGTCCGTTGGTAATGCTAGAATTCCATTTTCAGTAAAATATTTTTTGGTAGCCATATTGTTTGTTTTATTTGATGTTGAGGTTATTTTTCTTTATCCTTGGGCAGCTAATTTTAAGGAATTAGGAATAGAAGGTATGTTTAAAATGTTAATTTTCATGACTTTGCTTTTGGTTGGTTTTTTCTATATCATCAAAAAGAAAGCTTTAGAGTGGGAATAGTGTTTGTGATTTGAGAATTTAGACTCTCAAATTTCTATTAAAATAAGATAATTATTGATTTTGACTTTAAGTTTTTAATCTAAAATTCAAAATCTAATCCGTGCGTCAGCAAAGTGGCGTATCAAATCTAAAATTAAAATGAGCAATTCAAATATAAAAATGGTTGAGGCGCCAGAAGGTTTTGTAGGAGAAGGATTTTTCGCCACAAAATTGAATGATGTTGTAGGTTTAGCTCGTGCCAATTCACTTTGGCCATTGCCTTTTGCAACTTCTTGTTGTGGTATTGAATTCATGGCGACAATGGGTTCGCATTATGATATTGCACGATTTGGGTCGGAGCGTTTAAGTTTTTCACCTCGTCAATCAGATATGTTATTAGTAATGGGAACTATTTCGAAAAAAATGGGTCCTGTTTTACGACAAGTTTACGAACAAATGTCAGAGCCTAAATGGGTTATTGCTGTTGGTGCTTGTGCTTCTTCAGGAGGTATTTTTGATACATATTCTGTGCTTCAGGGAATAGATAAAGTGATACCTGTTGATGTTTACGTTCCAGGTTGTCCTCCAAGACCAGAGCAAATTTTAGAAGGGGTAATGAAATTGCAAGAATTGGTTAAATCGGAGTCTGTAAGAAGAAGAAGTTCTCCAGAATACGAAGCGTTATTAGCCTCTTATAATATCAAATAACAACATGGCATTAGAAAATACAGTTATTCAAGAAAAATTAACGGAAACTTTTGGTGGGGATGTATTTCGCTTTAATCAAGAGCAAGATATTTTTTCGTTTGAAGTAGCAGCTGATAATATTACAGCAATTATTCTTTTTTTGAAAAATGATCCTTTATTGCGTTTTAATTTTTTAACTGACTTATGTGGTATTCATTTTCCAGATAACGAAGTTGAAAAGCAATTTGCAATAGTGTATCATATGCACAATTGGTATGATAATAAACGTATCAAAATTAAAGCTTTTATTAATGGTGAAAAACCTGAAATAAAATCGATATCAAATATTTTCCTATGTTCAAATTGGATGGAAAGAGAAACGTTTGATTTTTATGGAATAGACTTTATTGGGCATCCGCAATTGAAAAGAATTCTAAATATGGATGAAATGATTTCATTTCCTATGCGTAAAGAGTTTCCATTGGAAGATGGCGGAAGAACAGATAAAGACGACCGTTTCTTTGGAAGAACAACAGACAATTATTAAATAAAACTTTTATAATTTTTCACATTAAATAAATGTCAGAACTATTATTACCACCAGAGCATCGATATGCTAAAAGAATAAAAGAGCAACTTAACGACGACGGAAGTGAACTTTCGATTCTAAATTTAGGTCCTACGCACCCAGCAACTCATGGTATTTTTCAAAATGTTTTGTTGATGGATGGGGAGCGTATTTTAGAGGCTGAACCAACTATTGGTTATATTCATAGAGCTTTTGAGAAAATCGCAGAGAATCGTCCTTTTTACCAAATCACACCACTTACTGATAGAATGAACTATTGTTCCTCTCCTATAAATAATATGGGTTGGTGGATGACATTAGAAAAATTACTTGGTATTGAAGTTCCTAAAAGAGCTCAGTATTTAAGAGTTATTGTAATGGAATTGGCAAGAATCACGGATCATATTATCTGCAACTCTGTTTTAGGGGTTGATACAGGAGCTTTTACTGGATTTCTATATGTTTTTCAATTTAGAGAAAGAGTATATGAAATCTATGAAGAAATATGTGGGGCTCGTTTGACTACTAATATGGGGAGAATCGGTGGTTTTGAAAGAGATTGGTCTCCTGAAGCTTTTAGAAAGCTAGATTTATTTTTAGAAGAATTTCCTGTAGCATGGAAAGAATTTGAAAGCCTATTTGTAAGAAATAGAATTTTTATGGATCGTACTGTAAATGTAGGACCAATATCTGCAGAAGACGCAATTTCATACGGATTTACAGGCCCTAACTTGCGTGCAACAGGAGTCGATTATGATGTGCGTGTTGCGCAGCCATATAGTTCGTATGAAGATTTTGATTTTATAATTCCTGTTGGAAAATCTGGAGATACTTATGACCGTTTTTGTGTTCGTAATGCCGAAGTTTGGGAAAGTTTGAGTATCATTCGTCAAGCTTTAGCAAAAATGCCAGAAGGAAATGATTTTCACGCTGACGTTCCGGATTATTACCTTCCTCCAAAAGAAGATGTTTACACTAGTATGGAATCTTTAATTTATCACTTCAAAATTGTAATGGGTGAAGTTCCTGTCCCCGTTGCTGAAGTATACCATCCTGTAGAAGGAGGTAACGGAGAATTAGGTTTTTATTTAGTAACAGATGGAAGTCGAACTCCTTATAGGTTACATTTCCGTAGACCTTGTTTTATTTATTACCAAGCCTATCCAGAAATGATTAAAGGATCGTTACTTTCGGATGCAATTGTAATTCTTTCAAGCTTGAATGTAATCGCAGGAGAATTAGATGCTTAAAAGAATTTGAGATTTTAGATTAACGATTTTTGATTTCAGATTTATTTAATCTGATGACATATAAAACTTTGTGACTTTGCGCCTTTGTGGCAAAAAAAATAAAAATGGAAAGAACCTATCACAAGCAAGAAATAAATATTACTGAATCTTTGATGAACCGCATCAATGAATTAATTAGTCATTATCCTGAAGATAAAAGAAAATCAGCTTTATTGCCGGTTTTACATGAAGTTCAAGATGCACACGATAATTGGTTGAGTATTGAATTAATGAACAAAGTAGCCGAAATTATTCAAATTAAGCCAATTGAGGTTTATGAAGTGGTTTCGTTTTACACAATGTACAACCAAAAACCAGTTGGAAAATACATGTTTGAATTCTGTACAACATCTCCATGTTGTTTGAATGGAGCAGAGGATTTAATGGATTACACCTGTGAGAAATTAGGAGTTGAGCCAGGAGAAACTACCGCTGATGGTAATTTTACTGTTGTTGGTGTTCAGTGTTTAGGTGCTTGTGGTTATGCTCCAATGATGCAGTTAGGAGATTTTTACAAAGAACATTTGAACCAAGAAAAAATCGACCAGTTAATTGCTGATTGTAAAAACGATAAAATAATAGTACACGATAAATAATATGTCACAGAAAATATTATTAGATAAAATAAACGTTCCGGGTATAAAAACCTACGATGTTTACCGTGCAAACGGAGGGTATGCTTCAGTAGAAAAGGCATTAAAAACCTTAACACCAGACGAAGTGGTTGAAGAAGTAAAAACTTCAGGATTGCGAGGTCGTGGTGGTGCGGGTTTTCCTGCTGGAATGAAATGGAGTTTTATTGACAAAAAATCAGGAAAACCAAGGCATTTAGTTTGTAACGCCGATGAATCAGAGCCGGGAACTTTTAAGGATCGTTATTTGATGGAATTCATTCCTCATTTATTGATCGAAGGTATGATTACTTCGAGTTATGCATTAGGCGCAAACCTATCATATATCTACATTCGTGGAGAATATATGTGGGTTTATAAAATATTAGAACGAGCCATTAACGAAGCAAAAGCTGCTGGATTTTTGGGTAAAAATATATTAGGTTCAGGATACGATTTAGAACTTTATGTTCATTGTGGAGCCGGAGCTTATATTTGTGGAGAAGAAACTGCATTAATCGAATCACTAGAAGGAAAAAGAGGAAACCCTCGTATCAAACCACCGTTTCCAGCAATCTCTGGACTTTGGGCTAATCCTACTGTTGTAAATAACGTAGAAACTATTGCTACTGTGCCTTGGATTATCAATAATTCAGGTGCTGATTATGCTAAAATTGGTGTTGGTCGTTCTACGGGGACCAAATTAATTTCAGCTTCAGGACACGTTAAAAACCCTGGTGTCTACGAAATTGAATTAGGATTAAGTGTTTACGAGTTCATGAATTCTGATGAATATTTAGGAGGAATGAGTTCTGACAGACCTTTGAAAGCATTTGTTCCTGGAGGAAGTTCGGTTCCAGTATTGCCAGCAAATTTAATTTATAAAACAGCAAATGGTGAAGATCGTTTAATGACTTATGAGTCATTAAGTGATGGAGGTTTTGCAACAGGTTCTATGTTAGGTTCAGGCGGATTTATCGTTTATAATGATACTTCTTGCATTGTACGTAATACATGGAATTTTTCTCGTTTCTACCACCACGAAAGTTGTGGTCAATGTTCTCCTTGCCGTGAAGGTACAGGATGGATGGAAAAAGTATTGCATAGAATTGAGAACGGTCATGGCCGTGAAGAAGATATCGATTTGCTTTTGAGTATTCAAAGTAAAATTGAAGGGAATACAATTTGTCCGTTAGGTGACGCAGCAGCTTGGCCAGTGGCAGCAGCGATTCGTCATTTTAGAGATGAGTTCGAATATCACATTCGTTTCCCAGAAAAGATAAAAAATAGAGATCACTTTGTTGCTGAGCCTTTTTCTACGGTTAAGCATTTAATGGGTATTCAAACAGTTTAAATTAGTTTCAAGTTTTAAGATTTTTGGTTTTATCCTAGAAGATAAATATTTAAATCTTAAACTAAAAAAACAAAAAGATAAATGAAAGTAACAATAGACGGACAGTCGATAGAAGTAGAACCAGGAACAACAATCCTGCAAGCGGCACGTATGATAGGTGGAGAAGTAGTTCCGCCAGCAATGTGCTATTATTCTAAACTAAAAGGGAGCGGTGGTAAATGCCGTTGTTGTTTAGTAGAAG
>CBDUEE010000191.1:0-5380 GCA_965366105.1 uncultured Flavobacterium sp.
TTATTTGGCTGCTTTTTGGAAATCTTGTCTAATTTTTTGTTCCTTTAAAATAGACTCCATAAAAGGCTTTGTTACCGTTTCAATTTCATTTTCAGAAATAGTTAATGCTTTTGGATTTTTAACTAATTGTAACCATGGTTTAGGAGCTTTAAAATCATAACTACCAAAAACAATTACTGGTGTTCCTTTTACCTTTACTGTTTCTGGATTGGCTAATTCCCATTGGTCTGCGAAATCATATAACTTACGAGCATCTTTTTCTTGCAATCTCAAACAAGAATGAGAAGCAGGATATCCTGGCAAAGTATATTGATGCCATCCTACACCCAATTTATTTTCGATATTAAAGTTCCAACGCAAATCCCATTCATCGTCAAAAGTACTAGTAGTTTCTTCTGCTTTCCAGTTCGTGAAAAAAAGTCCCGTTGGTGTTTTATCTTTCTCTCTACCCATATTAGTAGGTCCTGTATATACTAACTCGCCATTTTCGTACGCCGCAAATGTTTGTGTTGGATAAGAGAAAAACACGATTTTATTAATCTCTTTTAATGCCGAAACCGATAACGGAAATGGCAAATAAAATTCAATATCACCAGTCATATCATCTGGAATAACGACAGAATCCATTTTTTTAAAATTAGCAGCATCCGTTCTATTGACAGCATAAGCTATAGCAAAGTTCGTACTATCTGCACTATTTTTAGACAACCATTCTTTTGTATTTTCGAGATGAAAAGAAGTTTTTTTAGGTTCATTTCTTTCTTTAACGGCAACTTTGTCAATGGTTGACTCTGTTTTACTTTCTTGCTTGCAAGCAACAAATAAGAATGCAATACTGATATTTAAAAATAAGGCTATTTTTTTCATAATGGAATCTTTTTTTTAAGTGCTAAGTTTTGATAAACTTTTGTTTTACAAACTTCAACCATTTAATTGACCTTACTATTACAGAATTAAGATGTATTCTTGTCTAATTTTAAGATGGCTATCACTTTATTTTGGATTTCAACGCGATTTTAGTTCGTCTTTAATGCATTTGCTACAAAGGCACCAAGACGCAAAAATATTCATTTGCTTACTACCAAATCAAGACTGGTAAATCCTTTATAATCTCATTACTTAGCGATAATAAACATATTTTTAAAACCAAAATTCTTACTGCAAAAGACAATTTCGTAATACTGATCAAACGTTAATACTATCTTATTTTACTTTTTAATAACAGTTACAAAAAAGGGAATGGCTTAACTTTGTACTTCATTTTAGAAAAACAAAACATGAACGATTTAAAAAATAAAAATGCACTTATTACAGGTGCCGGAAAAGGTATTGGAAAAGCAGTTGCAATTGCATTGGCTAAAGAAGGTGTAAATGTAATCTTGATGGCAAGAACACAATCTGATTTAGATGAAGTCGCTAAAGAAGTAAATGCTCTTGGAGTAAAATCTATGACTGTTATTGCTGATGTTGCAGATATTACTTCTGTAAACACAGCTGTAGAAAAAGCATTAGCAGAATTTAAAACAATTGACATCCTAGTCAACAATGCTGGAATTGCTGCTTTTGGTAAATTTTTAGAACTAGAACCATCAGCATGGGAAAACATTATTAAAGTGAACTTAATGGGAACGTATTATGTAACACGTGCTGTTTTACCTAATATGATTGAAAGACAAATGGGTGATATTATCAATATTTCTTCCACTGCAGGATTAAACGGAAATGCAATGACTAGCGCGTACAGTGCGTCAAAATTTGCTGTTTTAGGATTAACTGATTCGTTAATGCAAGAAGTTCGCAAGCACAATATTAGAGTAACTGCTTTAACGCCAAGTACCGTTGCTACAAATATGGCGAAAGAATTAAAACTTACCGATGGGAATCCTGATAAAGTAATGCAAGCTGAAGATATGGCCGAATTAATTATCGCTCAATTAAAATTGAACCGAAGAGTTTTTATAAAAAACAGCAGTATTTGGTCTACCAATCCTTAGTCAAATTCAGTTTAAAACTACAAAACCCCTTGTAATAAAGGGGTTTTGTAGTTTTATATTGTTATGATTCTAAACTATCTTTCCTATAGACAGGATTTAAACCAAAGCCGAAATAAACTCCATTCTTACGCTTCCGTCATCATCAATTTTAGTCAAATTGATTTCGTGTAGTGTATTTACTAATTCTGGATTCCACGGTGTTTTTACTTTTACGTAATTTTCTGTAAATCCATGAATGTATCCTTCTTTATTTTCACTTTCAAAAAGTACGGTTCTGTTACTTCCCAATTGACTTTCATAAAAAGCACGACGCTTTTTAACAGACAATCCTCGCATCATTTTACTTCTCTTGGCTCGAACATTGGCAGCAACTGCTCCATCCATAGCTGCAGCTTCTGTATTATCCCTTTCCGAATAAGTAAAAACATGTAAATAAGAAATATCCATTTCGTTTAGGAAATTATAAGTCTCCAAAAAATGCTCATCTGTTTCGCCAGGAAAACCAACAATCACGTCCACACCAATACAAGCATGTGGCATTACTTCGCGTATTTTATTTACTCTTTCGGTATAAACTTCTCGCTGATATCGACGTTTCATCAATTTTAGAATAGCATTGCTTCCGGATTGCAAAGGAATATGAAAATGCGGAACAAAAGTGCGACTTTTGGAAACAAACTCAATCGTTTCGTTTTTCAACAAATTAGGTTCAATAGACGATATACGCAAGCGCTCAATTCCTTCTACTTTATCTAATTCTTGAACCAATTCTAAAAAAGTATGCTCGTGTTTTTTATTACCAAATTCCCCTTTTCCGTAATCGCCAATATTCACTCCAGTAAGAACAATTTCTTTGATGTTTTGTGCTGAAATATCCTTTGCATTTTTCAATACATTCTCTAATTCGTCACTTCTAGAAATTCCTCTCGCTAATGGAATGGTACAATAAGTACATTTATAATCGCAACCATCTTGTACTTTTAAGAAAGCGCGTGTTCTATCCCCAATGGAATAACTTCCTACATAAAAATCAGCTTCAGAAATCTCGCAAGAATGAACTTCCCCAATATCATTTTTAGACAAGTCGTTAATATAATCTGTGATTTTAAATTTTTCTGTGGCACCAAGAACTAAATCAACACCATCTACTGAGGCTAATTCTTCTGGTTTTAATTGTGCATAACAACCTACTGCAGCAATAAAAGCTTGATTATTTAACTTCATTGCTTTTTTTACAATTTGCTTAAATTGTTTGTCTGCATTTTCCGTTACAGAACACGTATTTATCACATACATATCAGCCACTTCCTCAAAATCGACACGATCAAAACCTTCGTCCTCAATAGAACGAGCAATTGTTGATGTTTCCGAAAAATTCAGCTTACAACCAAGCGTATAAAAGGCAACTTTTTTTCTATTTCCCATAATAAATCTTAAACTAATGAAATCGTTGTCAAAAAATTTAAGTGTGCAAATTTACAAACTAAAATCTATTAATGAGTAGAGGATACGCATTTTATTAAAACACAAATCCGATACCTTATGATTTATACATAAGGTATCGGATTTATTTAATTTTTTAAAAAAAATCTTATTGTAATATAAAACGTCTTACTACTTCGGCCACGCCATGATCATTATTTGAGGCGACAATAAAACCTGCTCTATCTCTCAATTCTGGATCTACATTATCAACCCAAACACCTAATCCTGCATATTCAATCATCGACAAATCATTACCAGCATTACCAACCGCTATAATTTCGCTTGGAAGAATATTTAGTTTTTCAGCTAAGAATTTTATACTCGCTCCTTTATCAATTCCGTTTGGAGCTACTTCTAAGAAAAAAGGTTTTGACATAGAAACACTCAAATGTGGCATCTCAGCTTTTAAGTCGGCTTCAACCTTTTTTAGATAAGTTGGTTCTTCTAATAAAATACATTTTACCGCAGATGAAGTGACCGCGTCCTTGAAATGAGGTACTTTATTATGTTGTAATCCTGTAATATTTTTTTCTACTTCAATATATTCAGAGTCCGTTTCGCTTACAATTTCACCATCAATATAGGTAATGATATGGGTTTTACTTTTTAAACTGTAATCGTACAAATCATGAATTTGTTGTTGTGTCAAACTTTGTTCGAACAAGACTTTATCTTCTTTCAAATCTGTAATTACAGCTCCGTTAAAAGAAAGCATGAAAGAATTATTGACATCTAGTTTTAATTCTTTAGCGAAAGCAGTCATTGCTGAAGTAGGTCTGCCGGAAGCCAGGACAACGTAAACACCTAGCTCTTGTGCCTTAAATAACATTTCTTTATTCTCTTCTGAAATTTTATGGTCATCAGTCAACAAGGTGTCATCCAAGTCTAAAACCAACATCTTGTACTTCATTTAATTCTTTTAAGCAATACTATTTGAGTTTAGATACTCATTCTAAATTCTTCAATAACTGGATTTACTTTTGCAAATTCCGTTTCTTGAACGAATAATTCAACTGCTAAATCCGAATTACCAAAACCACCTAATCGAGCCGATTGTATGTTATTTTTAGCTACTACATCTACACCAATTGCTTCAATTTTTTCTTGCAAAGCCATTGCTAGAATTTCACTTCCCGAAAATACTTTCATTAATCCCATGATGTTTTTTTTTTATTTATTAGTATTATTTTTTTAATCTTCGTCGCCTTCTGTATTATCCTCTTCATCAAAATCTTCTTCATCTTCATCTAATTCGAATAAAAAAGGTTCCACTAACATTTTATTTGCCAAAATTTCTATTCTATCGGTTAGTTGGTCAGAAAAAATGACACGTTGCGTTTTGTTAATACTATTAGAAATACGCATAATTTTAGTTTCATGACGCAGTTTCAGAATAGGATCTGCATCATCTAAGATAAACATTTTCAAGCGATTTACGTTAAAACCTGCCGTAGTAAACATTTCGCTCAATTTATTTGGTGTTCCAATCAACACATCAACTCCTGTAGAAATATAATTTTTATCATATTCCATATCGCCTTTATCATGAACGCCGTAGACTTGATGATCAGTGTATTTACCATACTTTTCAAAAAGGGCTTCCATTTCTAAAACCTTTGCTTTATCTTCTACAATAATTAAAGCCCGTGGTGACTCTTCAGTTTCTTTGGCTAATTGTTGAATCACATTCAGTACAATTGTAGTTGTTTTTCCGCTACCTTTTCCAGAAATAATTATACAATCGGCACCACTTTTTAGAGTCGAAAATGTTTCTTGTTGGAGCATATTAGCTTCATTTAATCCATTTTCGATTAAACCTTCTTGTAACTTTTCGTTTATTTTTTTTAGTTTCATTTCTTTGAGATTGAAAGATTTAAATATAAAAAAGAATGATTTTGCAC
>CBDUEE010000192.1:0-5361 GCA_965366105.1 uncultured Flavobacterium sp.
ATCTAAGGGTTAATAATACTTTAAATATAATCTGCTAAAATTTGTAAAAATCTGCGTGCCACTTTAAATTACTCATATAAAAAAGCAGTCAATGGACTTGAAGCCAAAGCCTGATTATTTTGTATCCCTAATTTGGCTGTAAAAGCTTTTCTCCCTGCAATAACAGCTTCTTTAAAGGCTTCTGCCATTAATTTAGGATTTCCTGCAACAGCAATTGCAGTGTTGACCAAAACGGCATCCGCACCTAACTCCATTGCTTTTGCGGCATCAGATGGAGCGCCAATTCCGGCATCAATTATAACTGGAACTTTACTTTGTTCGATAATGATTTCTAAAAAATCGATCGTCTTTAAGCCCTTATTACTTCCTATAGGAGAACACAGAGGCATTACAGCTGCTGTTCCAACATCTTCTAAACGCTTGCATAAAACAGGATCAGCATGAATATACGGCAAAACGATAAATCCTAGTTTAGCGAGTTCTTCTGTTGCTTTCAAAGTTTCTATGGGATCGGGCATTAAGTATCTTGGATCCGGATGAATTTCGAGTTTAAGCCAATTGGTTTCGAGAGCTTCTCTAGCTAATTGTGCTGCAAAAACAGCTTCCTTGGCATTTCTTGCACCTGAAGTATTGGGTAATAAATTTATTCTTGGATTTTGCAAATGGTTTAAAATAGCGTCCGTGTCGGTTTCTAAATCAATTCTTTTTAGCGCTACGGTTACTAATTCACTTCCTGATGCAAGTATGGCTTCTTCCATTTGGATATTCGAACCAAATTTTCCCGTTCCTAGAAATAATCGCGATTCTAAAACTTTATCTCCAATTTTAAATAGTGACGTGTCCATATATTTTTTCGTTAAGTTGACTAATTAGTTTTTTAGGCTTTTCGCTTTTTGTAATCAGACTAGAAACAGCAATACCGTAAATGCCAGTTTCCATCAATATTTCTATATTCTCGAGCGCAATTCCTCCAATAGCATATATTGGAATTGCAATCTTCTTTGATTTTACTTTTTTCAGTATCGACCGATACCCTTCAATTCCTAAAATTGGACTCAAATTTTCCTTAGTATCTGTATATTGAAAAGGTCCTAAACCAATATAGTCACATTGCTCAGCAGATCTTTGCTGAATGTCAGCAAAGGTATTAGCAGTGCCACCAATCATTTTGGTGTCGCCTAAAATTTGTCTGGCTTCACTGATTTTCATATCTGTCAGTCCTAAATGAACGCCATCAGCCTCTAATTGTTGGGCTAAATAAACATTGTCATTAATAATATAATTGGCAGAATAAATATCGCATAAAATTTTTGTAGACTCGGCTAAATTGAATAGATCCATTGTATTTTGAGTTTTAAATCGCAATTGAATCCATTCGCAACCATTGTCTAATGCTTTGCGAATATTTGTTATTTGTTCTTCGACTGTATTTCCTTGAGAAATGTATTGTAATTTATTATACATAATGATAGCCTAGTTTAGAAGGGTTAGATAGTAGAAATTTTTCAGTATATATTTTTGCATTTTTGCATGCGTTTAAAAGGTTTTGATCTAATGCTAGATTAGCCGTTATAGCTGCTGATAATACACAACCAGAACCATGTTTAGCATATATTTTGGTAGTTTCTGGTGAAATTCTAAAGATCTGACTTTGATTGTGTAAAAAATCAGTCCCCGTTTCGGTAGGATGATGGCCGCCTTTTATGAGTACCGCACAGTTTTTAGTTAGTCGCTCCGTAATTGTATCTGCATTTTCTTTTGCAGTTCCTAATTTTAGAATTTCCTCATAATTAGGTGTTATAAGTTCTACTTCGTTTAAAATTGAAATTAATTCGGAGCTATTTTCGATTGTTAAAAAATCAAATGCTGTGCTCGACTTTAAAACTGTATCCCAAATAATTTTCGTTTTTGGGGATAGTTGCTTAATCAAAAAAACTATATTTTTTAAGTAAGATAAAGAGGGAACTATGCCAATTTTTACGGCTTTAATTTCATAGTCGTTAAATAGAACTTCTATTGAACTTAACACAAAGTCTAAGTCGGTCCATTGTATATCGTAAAATTTATTTTCAGTCTGTATTGTATTGGCTGTTTGAATACCAAAGCCATACACTTGGTGCTGTTCGAATGTTTTAATATCTGCTAGAATACCAGCTCCAGCAGAGGGATCAAAACCTGCTATACTTAATGCATATGAGCGATTTGTTGGCATATTTTGAATTTTTTTATTGGATTATCATCGTTCCAAATGGTTCCTAAAAGCGCACAATCATCAAAATCAGATTGTAATAGTTTGGGTATGTTTTCTGGTTGAATACCGCCTAACGCAATCATTCTTGTTTTAAAATTGGTTCTTTTTTTAATCTCTAAAAATAAATCGTTTGTTGGATGATAATTCGTTTTTGAAATAGAGGAAAACACAGGACTTAAAAAGGCATATTCAAAAAAAGTTGATAATTCATTAAACTCTTCTATAGAATGCGTTGATGTGGAAAATATAGGTTTATCCCAGCCAAATTTTTGAATTTTAACAGGGTTATGAATCCTATTAATACCAAACTCTATTGCTAATTGGTGGTGATTATGCAATACCAATTTCGATCTGAATTCTTGATTGATCTCAGACAAAAAACTTTTCATTTCTTCATCAGAATAATTCGGTTTTCGTACATGTAACAATTCCAATCCCTCTTCAAAAAGGGTGTTGATAAGGAATTTTTCTCTATTTAAAACTATGGGATTTGAAATCACAATCATGCGTTGTTTGCTTTTTTCTAGCTGTAAATTTCTTTACCCTGTTCTATAAACTCTTCTGATTTTTCCTTCATTCCTTTCTCGGCTTCTGCTACATCGCGAATTTCTTGTGAGATTTTCATCGAGCAGAATTTCGGTCCACACATCGAGCAAAAATGAGCGACTTTAGCGCCATCGGCAGGAAGTGTTTCGTCGTGAAATTCCCTTGCGGTGTCGGGATCTAACGATAAGTTGAATTGATCTTCCCAGCGAAATTCGAAACGTGCTTTGCTCAATGCATTATCGCGGTATTGCGCTCCTGGATGCCCTTTGGCTAAATCGGCAGCGTGAGCGGAGATTTTATAAGTGATCACTCCATCTTTTACGTCTTTTTTATTGGGTAAGCCCAGGTGTTCTTTTGGGGTTACATAACACAACATGGCGCAACCATACCAACCAATCATGGCGGCTCCTATTGCCGATGTAATGTGGTCGTAACCGGGAGCAATATCTGTAGTTAATGGACCCAGGGTATAAAACGGCGCTTCGTCACAATGCTCCAATTGTTTGTCCATGTTTTCCTTTATCATGTGCATGGGTACGTGACCAGGCCCTTCAATAAAGACTTGAACATCATGTTTCCATGCCACTTTTGTGAGCTCTCCTAATGTTTCTAATTCGGCAAATTGTGCGGCATCATTTGCATCGGCAATTGATCCTGGACGTAATCCGTCTCCTAGCGAGAAGGCAACATCATATTGTTTCATGATTTCGCAAATTTCTTCAAAGTGCGTGTACAAGAAATTTTCTTTGTGGTGAAATAAACACCATTTCGCCATTATAGATCCTCCACGAGAAACAATTCCGGTAACACGATTAGCGGTCAAATGAATGTAACGCAGTAAAACACCAGCGTGAATCGTGAAATAAGAAACGCCTTGTTCTGCTTGTTCGATTAAAGTGTCACGGAATACTTCCCAAGTTAGATCTTCGGCTACTCCGTTTACTTTTTCTAATGCTTGGTAAATGGGAACGGTACCAATAGGTACTGGAGAATTTCGAATAATCCATTCTCTAGTTTCATGAATATTTTTTCCTGTAGATAAGTCCATAATTGTATCGGCTCCCCAACGGCAAGCCCAAACCGCTTTTTCTACCTCTTCTTCAATGCTTGAAGTTACAGCGCTGTTTCCGATATTTGCATTGATTTTTACAAGGAAATTGCGTCCCACAATCATTGGTTCGCTCTCGGGATGGTTGATGTTATTTGGTATAATTGCCCTTCCTCGCGCTACTTCACTTCGCACAAATTCAGGAGTAATTTTAGATTTTGGTGTGTTTGCTCCAAAACTATGACCTTCGTGCTGGCACTGCATGGCTTTGGTTTGATTTTCTATTTGTTCCAAGCGCTGGTTTTCGCGAATGGCAATGTATTCCATTTCGGGAGTAATAATTCCTTGTTTTGCGTAATACAATTGCGAAACATTGGCTCCTTTTTTAGCACGCATCGGTTTGTGTAAATATTCAAAACGCAAGTGATCTAATTTTTCGTCTTCTAAACGCTTTTTACCATATTCAGAGGAGATTTGAGTTAATTCTTCTACATCATTGCGATCTAAAATCCATTGTTCCCGAATTCTTGGCAATCCTTTTCTAATGTCGATTTCAATATTTGGATCCGTATACGGCCCTGAAGTATCATAAACTGTTACAGCAGGATTTGTTTCTATGCCTCCTCTAGAAAGTTTGGTGTCTGCTAAATGAATTTCGCGCATCGCCACTTTTATTGGGTGAATTTCACCATCAATATAAACTTTAGTGGAGTTTGGAAAAGGTGTCCTGGAAATTTTTTCTTCGTTGTTCATAGATCTAGTCTTTGTGTTTAGTAGTGTTCTCTAGTTGTGTTTTGAAAATGATAGTTGTTCTGCTAGGGATAGGAATGGAAAGCTCGCAAAGACAAAAACTTTTAAAAACAAGGAGTAAGAAAGCGACCAGAGGAAGCTCTTGTTGCGACTGTGTTTTTGAGTTTTTTCACTGCGAACTTGCAATGAATAGCCCGCCCGAGCAGCCAAATTAGCCTCCTTGAGTTGCGGAAATAATTAAAATTTCGTCGGTTTCTTGTAGAAGGTGTGAATTCCAGTTTGATTTTGGAATTACTATATTGTTAATAGCAACGGCAATTCCATTTTGTTTTTGGGAATTTTCAATATCAAGCACGTCTTGGATGTGTAGCACATCTGCTTGAAATTGTTTTATTTGATTGTTTATTTTTAGTTCCATTCCGTTATAATTTTAGTCAATTATACTTTAGGAATGGCTACAATTACGCATAGGAGTGCGCGATGAAGTCATCTTACTTTTCCCTACGCTAGTATGAACTAGATCAGGTTCAGAGGGTAAAATCTCAGCCTACAGTATTGCAGACACCCCTAAAGTGAGCTGCAAATGTAATAATTTATTTCGGTTTATGGTATTTAGAGAGAAATAATTGATTTTTTATAAGTCGCCCAAATTTTTAAATGGTATTTTTTTTGGGATATTATTAAAAGTAAAAAAGGGTTTTATTTTTTGCTCATCCAACAATCTTGTAGATGATCGTTGACGATTCCAGTAGCTTGTAAAAAGGCA
>CBDUEE010000193.1:0-5288 GCA_965366105.1 uncultured Flavobacterium sp.
GGCAAATATAGTTTTTTAAAAGTTTACGAGATCAGTTTAACTCATTTTCGAAAAAATCACGCCATAACAAAAAATACTTTTTACCTATACTCTCGAAACAATCTGTCGTAAATAGTAAAATTTGTGTTTAATGTAAACGATTCTCTGAGTATCTTCGCTTTTTTTTGTGCAACTCTGTGTAATAAACCTATATGTTATTTCAAGTAAAATCATATCTAAAATTTCTTTGGCAGTCCAAAAACGAGCATGCAGTTCATTCTCCATTTGTCTTTAATTTATTGACAAAATGCTTTTATGATTGTAAAACAAAACTAGAATATGATGTTTTAAAAAAGTATAGGAAATCACTTTTAGAAAATAAAAATACCATTGAAGTCACTGATTTTGGTGCGGGTTCTAAAGTTTTTAAATCTAATAAAAGAAAAATTTCAAAGATTGCTACAACTGCTGGAATAGCAACCAAAAGAGCCGAATTATTATACCGAATTGTAAATTATTTTCAACCTTCCTCCATTTTAGAAATAGGAACTTCAGTAGGATTAGCAACTGCTGCACTTTCTCTGGGAAATAAAAAGGCACAAATCACAACTTTAGAAGGCTGCAAAAACACCTTATCTGTTGCGCAAAATCAGTTGCAAAAATTCAAATGCACAAATATTGAATTTTTAAATTCAGAATTTAGTCATTATTTAAAAAACAGCGCTTTAAAATCTAAAACATTTGATCTTATTTATTTTGACGGAAACCACCAAAAACAAGCTACTTTAGATTATTTTGAAGCATTACTTTCTACGATTACCAATGATACTTTATGGATTTTTGATGATATTCATTGGTCTTCAGAAATGGAAGAAGCATGGGGAATTATACAAAAGCACCCAAGTGTGACTGTAACTATAGATACGTTTCAGTGGGGATTTGTTTTTTTTAGACGGGAACAACCAAAAGAACATTTCATCATTCGGGTATAGATTATTATATTTGCAATCTAAACATACCACATGGACATCAAACAGATATTCGAGAATAACCGAAATTGGATTGCAAAAAAGCTTCAAAGCGACGAAAAATATTTTGATAAATTATCTGACGGGCAAACGCCAGAATTCCTATACATTGGCTGTTCAGATAGTCGGGTTTCTGCCGAGGATTTAATGGGATTAGAACCTGGACAAGTTTTTGTACACCGAAATATTGCTAATATGGTGCCTAATACAGATCTTAATTCTATGTCTGTTATAAATTATGCAGTAACAAGTTTAAAAGTAAATCATATTGTCGTTTGTGGTCATTATGGCTGTGGCGGTGTTTTTGCTGCCATGCAACAATCAGATTTAGGAATTTTGAATCCTTGGTTAAGAAACATTCGTGATGTGTATCGGCTTCATAGAAATGAACTTGATATCATCGAAGATGAAGGGCAAAAATACAAAAGACTTGTTGAACTTAATGTTCAAGAGCAATGCATCAATGTAATCAAAACTGCCGAGGTACAAAGAGCCAATAGACAACGCAATCTAAAAGTGTATGGTTGGGTTTTTGACATTCACAACGGAGAATTAATAGATTTAAATATTGATGTTGATGCTATCTTTAAAGAAATTACATCCATTTATAAAATAGCGGACTAATCAAACTAAAGTTTCTATTAGAAAGTTATTACAAAAAGGCTGTTTCAAAATTATTGAAACAGCCTTTTACTCATTTAATTCTTATTATAAATTAGTACCAAAAAAAATGACAGCCATTACTGACTGTCATCTTTCTTTTGAATTAACGATTCCTTATTCCTTAGCTTTTTTCATTTCTTCTGATTTAGCTCCCATTCTATTTAAAGTATACATAGGTGCAAATTTAATTTTTAAACCAGCAATTTTTCTGTTGTCTTCAGATGTAAGTCCTTCTTTTTCAACAGTATTTTTTCTGCTGTCAAGTGCTTCATACATTACTTTAACTTCATCCCAGTCCTCACGTGAATACTTATCTTTATTATTTTCTACAGTATGCACAAATTGTTGGTATACTGAATGGATATTAGCTGCATTAACCCAACTAAAGTTCATATCTTCTCCTATTTTACCTTCGCCAAACAAGGCATTTCTCATTTTTTGTTTACTACTGGGTGCAGCAGCAGCCTCAGCAGCCATCTTTTTAGCTTCCATTTTAACTTTCAAAGCCTCATATTTAGCTTTACTAGCATCAAGTCTAGCTTGCGCCTCAGTATTGTCTTTTATTTCTGCAATCGCAGCTTCGGCTTCAATAACTTTTAGATCGTAAGAGGATTCTATTCCCTTCCAATTTCCTTCTGCTTCAGCCTCTGCCACATTACCTACTGAATCTACATAAGTAACATAAGAGTCAATTTTCTTTTCTGCTTTTTCTGCCTTTTCATCTTTACAAGATGTGAATCCAATAGCCATTACCGCTAATCCTAATACTAGTTTTGTATTTTTCATAATTTTTTATTTGATTAATTATTGTTAAACAAAAGTATATTAGACTGTTATATATTCAATAAATAACCAATAATTATACAACTAATCACTATAATTGTGAAATAAAAAATACTATAGTGATAATTATACAAATTTAGATTAAAATCATATAAAATATTATATTGACAATTTGAGTATATAAAGCTGCAGAAAACAGTTTGTTTTTTTAAAACAACAAATTAAGAATAGCATTCGCTTACTAAATTTCATTTGTTCTACATTGTAACAAATTTAAAAAATGACTACTTATTAATAGTTCAAAAGTTTTTGTACTTTTAAAACCTAAATTAATAGCAACCTTTAAGTAATCGAAGGTTAAAAATCATACATTCTAATGGCAAACCCGCTAATAAAAATAACGAACATCAAAAGAGATTTTGTACTAGGAAATGAAATCGTTTATGTTCTAAAAGGCATTGATTTAGAAATAAATAAAGGCGAATATGTGGCGCTAATGGGACCTTCTGGATCAGGGAAATCTACCTTAATGAATTTATTAGGATGCTTGGATACGCCAACTTCTGGAACTTATATTCTGAACGGAAAGGATGTAAGTCAGATGAAAGATGATGAATTAGCCGAAATTAGAAATAAAGAAATAGGATTTGTTTTCCAGACTTTCAACCTTTTGCCCAGAACAACTGCCCTAGATAACGTGGCTTTACCAATGATATATGCGGGTTTTTCTAAATCAGAACGCAACAAAAGAGCAACCGAAGTACTAGAACAAGTAAATCTTGCCGACAGAATGGATCATCAGCCCAATCAACTTTCTGGTGGTCAACGCCAGCGTGTTGCCATTGCTAGAGCTTTGGTCAATAAACCATCGATTATTCTTGCTGATGAGCCTACGGGGAATCTAGATAGTAAAACATCGCTCGAAATCATGAAGCTTTTTGGAGACATTCATGCTAATGGAAATACTGTAATTCTAGTAACACACGAAGAAGAAATTGCTGATTATGCACATCGAATCATTCGTTTGCGTGATGGGCTTATAGAAAGCGATACCACTAAATAGTTTTTTGCGGAGCTATTCCGGCTATCCGTTACAATCTTTATTGCTATTTCGCGCCTCTAAAAGGCTAAAATAGCAATAAAGGATTTTCACTGCTATCCGGGCTAGGGAATACAAAGCAAAAGAGCATTTACAAAACTAGAAAAGACTTTTAAAATTTTAAAAAAATCTAGTTTTAGCAATAAATCTATTAAAAATTTCTCCTATTTCAATAATCAAATTAATAGCCTAAATTTGATCCACAACACTAATTCAAAAAAATGAAAGTATATACAAGAACCGGAGATAAAGGAACAACAGCTCTTTTTGGAGGCGATCGTGTTCCAAAAGATCATATTCGTATTGAAAGCTACGGAACAGTTGATGAATTAAATTCGCATATCGGATTGGTGCGTGATCAGGATATGAATGCACATTACCAAACGATATTAATTGAAATTCAAGATCGTCTGTTTACCGTTGGTGCAATATTAGCCACTCCTGCTGAAAAAGAAGTGATGAAAAATGGCGAGTTGCGTTTAAAAAAATTAGGTATTATTCCAACAGATATCGAATTACTCGAGAATGAAATAGACACAATGGAAGAGGCTTTACCACCAATGACACATTTTGTTTTGCCAGGCGGTCATCAAACAGTGTCATATTGTCACATAGCCCGTTGTGTATGTCGTAGAGCAGAACGCTTAGCAGTACATCTAAGCCATAATGAAGTCGTTCCTGAAATAGCAATTCAATACTTAAACCGACTTTCTGACTATCTTTTTGTGTTGGCACGAAAGTTGTCTCATGACTTGAACGCTAACGAAGTTCAATGGATACCGAGGAAGTAATATTTCAGTCCCGAAGCTTCGGGAGAAGAGTAACGATTTGTGATTTTAGATGTATTAAAAAAATCAAAAATCGTTAATCAAAAGTCAAAAATCTGAAATCAATTTAAACGTTCTTAACTTTAACTAAAAATAAATCATTTTTTACTTGTCTCTGTCAGTAAAAATTTTATTTTTGCACAAAACTAAATCGACAACAAATGTATTGGACATTAGAATTAGCATCCTATCTTAGTGATGCCCCGTGGCCTGCTAACAAAGACGAACTTATTGACTACGCTATTAGAGCAGGAGCTCCATTAGAAGTAGTAGAAAACCTTCAATCTATAGAGGATGAAGGCGAAATATATGAATCAATGGAAGAAATATGGCCAGATTATCCTACTGACGAAGATTATCTTTGGAATGAGGATGAATATTAAAAGGTAAACCAATAAAAAAGTCTCTAAAGAGGCTTTTTTTTGGTTTTAATTTACAGAATTACACAATTAGAAATAAAATAATATCATGAGTTTCATAAATAGCATTATTAAAGTCTTTGTTGGTGATAAATCACAGAAAGATGTAAAAGCATTACAACCCTATCTTAACAAAATTAAAACTTTTGAAAAGCCTTTAATGTCATTAACAAATGACGAACTTAGAGGACGTACTACATTTTTCAAAGAAAGAATAAAACAAGATCGTTCTGAAAAAGATGCGAAAATTGCTGCCTTGAAAAAGGAAGTAGAAAGCATTGTGGACATTGACAAAAGAGAAGATATTTATATCGCTATTGATGCTCTTGAAAAAGAAGCTTATGATATTTCTGAAAAAACGTTAATGGACATTCTTCCTGAAGCATTTGCTGTAGTGAAAGAAACAGCAAGACGTTTCAAAGACAATTCACAAATTGTAGTTACTGCAACTCCTAAAGATCGTGAATTATCAGCTTCTAAAACCTATATC
>CBDUEE010000194.1:0-5240 GCA_965366105.1 uncultured Flavobacterium sp.
CTTTTTAGTAATGTTTTTTTTATTAGAAATCATTTTAATTTTTATGTATTAATTTTTTTTGATGCCTATTACTTATTTTTTTATTAATAAAGTCATTTTTAACTTTACCAGAAAAGTTTTAAAAACATAAATAAGTAACTCGTTTTCTATTTGAAGGATTGCGCATAATAAGAATATTGAAAATTAATTTCCAATAAAAAGTTTTTATAGTATCTTTTCGATCATAATTTTCCTTATTTTTGATGATAATTTGAGTTATTAAATTGTAAGAGTAATGAATTTTACTCTTTTTTTAATAATAAAATATATCTTCAAGAAATAAATATGCAGAAACTTTTGCTTGCCGATGACGATATGGATGATTGTCTTTTTTTTCAAGAAGCACTACAAGATTTGTGTCTTTCAATTAATTTAATGACTGTAAATGATGGAGTTCAATTAATGGATTTTTTGACTTCAAAATCAAATGAATTGCCCGACGCACTTTTTTTAGATTTAAATATGCCTCGAAAATCGGGTTTTGAGTGCTTATCTGAAATTAAGTTAAACGACTCTTTAAAAGGAATTCCTGTTGTTATATTTTCAACTTCATTAGATACAGATGTGGTCAATAAATTGTATGACAATGGAGCGCATTACTATATTCGCAAGCCTGGGGATTTTAATATTTTAAAAAAAGTCATCCACGAAGCAACTATTAGACTCGGGAAAAATAAAATTCAACAACCTGAACGAATCGATTTTATTATTCATTCTTAAAAAAAACATCTTGTGATTGAGTCAAATGATCAGAATTATTTCTTAGATCGCGGAGGCAAAATGGGCGAACTTATTCGTGCTACAGATTGGACTCAAACTCCTCTAGGAAATCCTGAAAGTTGGCCAAAAAGTTTACAAACCATTGTTTCTGTTGTACTCAATAATCCATTTGGGATGTATGTTGCATGGGGAAAAGAGTTCACACAAATTTATAATGATGGCTATCGTCCAATTTTAGGAATATCAAAACATCCAAATGCACTTGGTGGTTCTGCCCGGGATACTTTCTCTGAAGTATGGGAAATTATAGGGCCAATGTTTGCCAATGTAATGAATGGAGAACCTATTGGTTTTTCTGATTTTATGTTGCCATTGGATAGAAATGGTTTTGTTGAAAATTGTTATTTTGACTTTGCTTACAGTCCAATTCGAATAGAAAATGGAGAAGTAGGTGGCGTTTTAGTAACTGTAATAGAAACTACTACAAAAAAAATAACCCAAGATAATCTTATAGAAAGCGAAGAGCGATTTAAGGCTATGGCTGACAATATTCCGAACCTGGCTTGGATGGCCAGTGCTGATGGAGCTGTGTATTGGTACAACCAAAAATGGTACGAATACACCGGAACTACTTTTGATGAGATGCAGGGTTGGGGATGGCAAAAGGTTTACAAATCAGAAGAACTCGCAATCGTTTTAAGTGAGTGGAAAAGATCATTAGAACTTGGCGTTCTTTTTGAGATGATTTACCCAATTAAGCGTGCAGATGGTGTATATCATCAATTTTTGACACGAGCACTTCCTGTAAAAAATGAGCATGGAAAAATAATTACTTGGTTTGGTACCAATACTGATATTACAGCTCAAAAAATGGCTGAGGAAGCCTTACTAGAAAGTAAAAATGAAGTTGAATTTGTTATTGAAGCTGCCAAATTAGGCACTTTTGATTATAATCCGATTACAAATAAATTTTCTGCAAATCGACGTCTAAAAAAATGGTTTGGACTTTCTGTTGATGATGAAATTGATTTAGATGACGCAACAAGTGTGATTGTTGAAAGTGATAAGTTGAATGTTGTACAAGCAATTCAGAATGCCTTAGAATATGCGTCGGGTGGTAATTATGATATAACTTATAATATAATTAATCCCGTTTCAAATAAAGAAAGTACATTACACGCTAAAGGAAAGGTGCTGTTTAATAATAAGAAAGAGGCTTTCCGATTAAATGGAACTGTTGAAGATATTACCGCACAAACCATTGCTCGAAAAAAGCTAGAGCAAAGTGAAAATAATCTAAAGTTAATGATATTGCAAGCTCCCATTGCTATATCAATTATTCGTGGCCCCGATTATGTAGTAGAAATTGTGAATAAAAATGCTTTAGAATTGTGGAATAGAACCGAAGATGACGTACTTCATAAGTCTATTTTTGAATCTATGCCAGAGTTGAGATCACAAGGAATAAAAGAACTTTTGGACAACGTTGTTGCAACTGGAAAACGTTTTTCCACGACAGAACTTCCGTTAAAAATCATGCGTCTCGGTACATTAGAAACCGTTTATGTAAATTTCTCATACGAACCCCTTTTTGATGAAGAAGGTAATAATAATGGAGTAATGGCTATTGGTTTTGACGTAACTGTTCAGGTTTTGGCTCGTCAAGAAATAGAAAAAAGTGAACAAAGTATTCGTAGTTTGGTAGAAAGTGCACCATTTCCTATTGGTGTTTATACAGGGAAAGAAATGCGAATAACATTAGCAAATCAATCAATTATAGAGGCTTGGGGAAAAGAAACCGACGTAATAGGTAAATTATACACCGAAATTTTACCTGAGCTCGAAAATCAGAATATTTATAAGCAAATAGAAGATGTTTTTGATTCTGGAATAGCATTTCATGCTAAAAATCAGCGTGTCGATATTGTTAAAGATGGAAGCTTAAAAGCATTTTATTTTAATTATAGTTTTACTCCTTTACGAGATTCAAATGGCGAGATATACGGTGTTATGAATACCGCTGCTGAAGTTACAGAACTTCATGAAGCCAAAGAAAAAATTCAAGAAAGCGAGAAGAGATTCCGTGATGCTGTACAGCAAGCACCTACAGCCATGGTCATTTTTAGAGGCAAGGACAATATAGTAGAAATCGTAAATAAACCCTATCTAGAATTAGTCGAAAAAACAGAAGAAGAATTTTTAGGTAAACCACTTTTTGAATCTCTTCCGCATGTAGAAGAGGCTGTGGGTTCAATAATTGACGAAATTTATAAAACAGAAAAAGCGTTTTATGGTTATGAATTTCCAGTAACTTTATTGCGATATGGAATAAAAAATACTACCTATTTTAATTTTGTTTACCATCCTTTGAAAGAAGGAAATAAAGTTACTGGTATTATGGTTGTAGCTACTGAAGTTACCGCAAATGTTATTTCAAAAAAAGCATTAGAAGAAAATGAACAAAGATTAAAAATCGTTATTAACGCGAGTGAGCTTGGTGTTTGGGAATTGGAACTAGAAACCTATGCTACTACAATTTCAGACCGAGCTCTTGAGATTTTGGGATTAGCCAATCAAAAATATCTAAATCATGAACAACTAATAAGTAAAATGCATCCCGATGATTTATTGATTAGAAAAGCTGCATTTGAAAAAGCGATTGAAACGGGTATTCTGTATTATGAAATTAGAATTGTTGTAGACAATATAATTCACTGGATTGAAGCCAAAGGGAAAGTGTTTTATAATGCAGATAATAAAGCGGTGCGGATGATAGGAACTTTGCGTGATGTTAGCGAAGAAGTAAATGTTCAAACGCAATTACTGGAAAGAGAACAAAAGTTTCGATTATTGGCAGACTCAATGCCGCAGTTTGTCTGGACTGCAAATCCAGAAGGGAAATTGAATTACTTTAACCAATCAGTATTTGATTTTTCTGGTATTTCAAAAGAAGTTATTAGCGAAAAAGGATGGATAGAAATTGTTCATTTAGAGGAGAGGGAAGAAAATATTCGTAAATGGATGGAATCAATTTCAACTGAAAAAGATTTTCTAATTGAGCATCGTTTTCGAAAAAGTGATGGTACTTACCGCTGGCAATTAAGTCGTGCGATTCCACAACGAGACAAAAACGGTAAAATTACAATGTGGGTAGGAACAAGTACCGATATTCAAGATCAAAAAATGTTTACAAACGAATTAGAAAAACAAGTTTCTGAGCGTATAAAAGAACTTAATCAAAAAAATGAAGATCTTGAAAACATGAACAAAGAGTTGCAATCATTTGCTTATATTTCGAGCCATGATTTACAAGAGCCTTTGCGTAAGATTCAAACCTTTGCTACACAAATAAACGATAGAGAAGCCCAGAATTTATCCGATAGCGGAAAGGATAAATTTAGAAGAATGCAAAATGCTGCTAATCGAATGCAAACGCTTATACAAGATTTATTAGCTTATTCGAGAACCAGTATGCAGGAGCGAATTTTTGAAAAAACAACACTTTCTGCAATTATTGATGAAGTTAAACAAGATTTAGAAGACGATTCTTTGGATAAAAATGCAACTATTACAATAATAAATGATTGTGATATTGATGTAATTCCGTTTCAATTTAGACAATTGTTGTTTAACCTGATTAGTAATTCATTAAAATTTACTAAAGAAAATACTCTTCCCAAAATTATAATTGAATGCACTGTTGCTTTTGGTGCTGAGTTAGGAAACGGAAAACTAAATAGCAGCAAAAAATATTCTCATATCAAAATTCAAGATAATGGAATTGGTTTTGAAGAAGTATATAATGAGAAAATATTTGAAGTTTTTCAACGTTTGCATGGAAAAGAAAAATTTGATGGAACTGGTATAGGCTTAGCTATCGTAAAAAAAATTGTTGATAATCATAACGGAATTATTATTGCCAAAGGTGTTTTGAATGAAGGAGCAACTTTTGATATTTATTTGCCTGTATTAATTACTTAAGTCTCCAAGATAAATCAATATCGTTTTCATATTTCCCGTGTTAATTTTCTTTAAACAGCAAAACAATGTTTAAATTAGTAAGAACATACTGCAAATTGTTTTTTAAATAAACTTTGCATTAATTGTAAAAAAGATCTCCTTGTTTTGTCAGGTAAATATAAGTTCATTCTCGATATAACTTATAGATAATTATTTATCAGCATAATTATCTATAGATTGTACTAATTAAAATTCTTTTTGAATTCAAATTTATTGTGTCTACTTACTACCATTTGTTATGATAGATTTTATTACTGAATACTACTTGATGAGAAAGTTTTATTAAAAAAAAGGAGAGATTCTAAAAGAATTTCCATCATAAAGGTTCGAATAATTTATGGTATTAATTGATTTTTGTAAAAAGTAAAAACGGTAGGAATTTTAGGTTTTTACAAGGCTATAACTTAAAAATTAGAATTTTTTTTAATAAGCAAGAATAAACGAGGTGCGAATCTTATAAC
>CBDUEE010000195.1:0-5229 GCA_965366105.1 uncultured Flavobacterium sp.
GATAAAATATTTAGTTGTTATTTCAATTTTGTTATTTGGTCTTGTACACGTTTCAAACATAAAGGTATTACATTGGCAACTAACTTTTTTTTATCCATTTTTTGTATTACCACAAATGATTATGGGATATTTTATAACTAATCTGAGATTAAAATACGGTTTCTTTTGGGGTTTGCTTTTTCATGTTTTAATTAATGCTTTTTCGATGCTTTTTTAAAAAAACATATAATTTAACTTTTAATTCTAATTAAAAACAGTGCAATTGTTTTAAATATCTACAAAGAAATAATGAAACTATCTAAAAATTTTTATCTCATTTTAGGATTCCTACTATCAATGGATTTGTTTTACTCTTTATTTGACAAACACAATACACATGAACTATTTATATGGACTGTCGATATTTGGTTCTATAGAGGGTATCGATTTTTAATCGTAATACTAATTATAAAATTATATTTTGCTCAAAAAAAAGTAGATTCAAATAAGTTAATTTGATTAATAAATAGTATAAACACCTTTATGATCTTCTCCCAAGACCCCATAAACACCCTTGAAAACCTCATCGCCAAAAACAAAACCAAAAGCATTTCTATTTACCTAGTGCTTGTTTTGGCTGTACTTGTTTTCTTGATAGCCTTGCCCATAATTAAGGTAGACATTAGCAGTCAAAGTCCAGGGATCATTCGTTCTACCACAGATAATGTACCGCTCACCAGTTTAGTCAATGGCAAAGTGACCTTCATTAAGCTTAAAAACAACCAAGCAATACACCAAGGCGATACCCTTATAAAACTCACACAGGAAAACCTAGATACCGAGAAAGCAACCAACCAAGAACTGTCGAGCAATTTGCAAGCGCGCATTAGCGATTTGGCTATGGTGGTTGGTGGCAATAATAGTTTGCTGCAAACGCCAGAAATTCAGCAAGAATGGTACAGCTATACCAGTAAAATAATTGAATTAAAAAGCAAAATTACCCAAGCAAAAATGGTATATGACCGCAACAAGCAATTGTATGACAAAGATATCATTGCCAAAGCGGAGTTTGAAAAATACAGTTTTGACTTTACATTAGCCCAACAAGCACTTGCTGGATTAGAAAAAAACCAACGTAGTTTGTGGCAAAACAATAAACGAGAATTAGAAATACAACTGCAAAACCTAAACGGAACACTACAAAAAATTAAGGTTGAAGCAAAAAATTATGTTATACTAGCACCACTGTCAGGTACAATAGAAAATTTTTCTGGGATTCAGGTTGGTTCTTTCTTAAATGCTTCGCAACCCATTGCTACAATTTCTGCCACCGACAAACTTATTGTTGAGAGTACAGTGTCGCCAAGCGATATTGGTTTGATACAAAAAAACCAAAAAGTAAAGTTCCAGATAGATGCTTTTAATTACAACCAATGGGGATTACTAGAAGGAAAGGTAATAGATATAGACCGCAATATTACTATACAAGGCGAACAAGCTTACTTTAAGGTACGAGCCGCACTAAATAGCACTGAAATGAAACTGCAATCGGGTTACAAAACCCAAGTTAGCAAAGGCATGACACTTACCACACGATACATGATTACTAGACGCAGTTTGTATGATTTGCTTTTTGATAAAGTAGATGATTGGCTGAACCCAAAAAACCTAAACAAATCATAATTCACCCTGTTTTCAGGTTTAAAATTCAAATAAAGAACTTCGCAACTTAGTGCCTTCGTGGCAACAAAACAAATTATGGCTTCTATAAAAATAAAACAACATGATATTAAAGATTGTGGTGCTGCTTGTCTTGCTTCTATAGGTAATCATTACAAAGTTAATCTGCCCATAGCTCGAATTCGACAATACGCAAATACAGATAAACGAGGAACTAACGTTCTGGGAATTATCGAAGCTGCTGCAAAAATGGGCTTTTCTGCAAAAGGAGTAAAAGGCGGCATGGATGCTATTGATAAAATTCCGCTTCCTGCTATTGCTCATGTAGTGGTACAAGAACAATTACACCATTATGTAGTTATTTATAAAGTAAGTAAAGACAAAATAGAAGTCATGGATCCCGCTTATGGTAAAATAGAAACGCATACTTTTGAAAAATTTCAAGAAATGTGGTCGGGTGTTTTAATTCTATTTGCTCCAAATGACGATTTTGTTACCTATAATGATAAAACCGCTCCAGTAATGCGGTTTTGGCATTTGATACAGCCACACAAAACCATCTTAATTCAGGCATTGGTCGGTGCAATATTATTTACCGTTTTGGGCTTGGCAATGTCTATTTATATTCAAAAAATTACCGATTATGTTTTGGTCGAAGGCAATAGAAATTTGCTCAATTTATTGAGTATTTCTATGATTGCAATCATTTTGCTTCAAGCGTACATTGGGTCTAAAAAGAGTATTTTTGTGATGAAAACGGGGCAGTTAATCGATGCTAAATTAATTTTAGGCTATTACAAACATTTATTGCATTTGCCACAACGATTTTTTGATACAATGCAAGTTGGAGAAATTACATCCCGAATAGGCGATGCTGTCAAAATTAGGTCGTTTATCAATGAAGTTGCTATTGATATGATTGTAAATATCTTTATTGTTATTTTTTCGTTTACCTTAATGTTTACGTATTACTGGAAACTAGCTTTAGTTATTTTGCTAGTAATTCCATTTTATGCAACGATTTATTTTATTCTGAATAAATTCAACAAAAAAGTAGAACGCACCATCATGGAAAACGCTGCTGAACTGCAAACGCAATTGGTAGAAAGTGTAACCCATGTAAGAACCGTTAAGGAGTTTGGAATAGAAGAATTTTCGAACCTTAAAACCGAAAATAAGTTTGTAAAATTGTTATTTTCAGGCTATAAATCAGGTTTAAATAGTGTTTTTGCAGGAACTTCAACAGAGTTTTTGGCTTCTGTTTTTACAGTTATTTTAATGTGGATAGGTTCAGGTTATGTAATTGATAGAGCTATTACGCCAGGCGAATTATTTTCTTTTTATGCTTTAATAGGTTACTTTACTTCGCCGGTTGCATCGCTTATTGGGATGAATAAAACCGCACAAAATGCACTTATTGCTGCCGATCGTTTGTTTGAAATAATGGATTTGGAACGAGAAGAAACCGAGAATAAAGTAGCATTGCAAAGAGAAAATATTGGCGATATAAAATTTGAAAAGGTCACTTTTAGATACGGTTCCAGAACGGAAGTTTTTAAGGATTTTAATGCTGTTTTCAAAAAAAATCAAACCACAGCTATTGTTGGTGAAAGTGGTAGTGGCAAAACAACACTGATTTCGCTTTTGCAAAATTTATATCCTATAAAAGAAGGCAAAATCTACATAGGCGAATACGATTCGCAATTTATACATTATCAAAGTTTGCGCAATTGCATTGGGGTTATTCCGCAACAACTCAATTTGTTTTCAGGAAATATAATCGATAATATTGCCTTGGGCGATTCTTTTCCAGACATGCAACGCATTTTAGATTTATCCAAACAACTCGGTATAACAGAATTTGTAGAAAAACTACCCAATGGATTTGGCACCCAAATTGGCGAGAATGGCGCAATGTTATCAGGCGGGCAAAAACAGCGTCTGGCTATTGCAAGAGCATTATATAAGAATCCAGAGGTTTTATTGATGGATGAAGCCACATCATCACTAGATACTAATGCAGAGCAAATTGTAAAACGAGTGATAGATGATTTTAAAGCGCAAGGCAAAACAATTATTGTTATAGCCCATCGATTAAGCACTATTGCAAATGCAGATACTATTTTGGTAATGGAAAACGGAACAATTGTAGAAACAGGAAATCATAGTTTTTTATTAGAACAAAAGGGAAAATATTATGATTTATGGAACAAGCAAGGGTTAGGATAGCCAAAAAAAAGGAAACTCTTTAGGTTTCCATTTTTTAATTTTATTCCTTAGTTACCACTTGCATCGTCTCACGGCTCACTTGTTTTAGTAAAACGACTTTGTTTTCTTCAACGGTTTGTGCTGCGGTATCATTAAAATGCCTAATAGTGTATAAAGTAACATTTTCTTCAAAATCAACTTTGAATTTTTTAGATAGTATAGCATTTAATTCTTTGAAATTACCAAATTTGTCTTCGACACAAACAGAAAAACTAATAGCGGAATTCTGAATTAAATTAACCTTTAATTTGAATTGGTGAAACAAAGCAAAAATTTCGCTGATATTTTCTTCCATTATAAAGGAGAAATCTATCGAAGAAAGCGAAATCAAAAGCTGGTTTCTTTTAACAATAAAACAGGGCAAATAAGGCTCTAAATCAACTCCTTTAGAAACGCTTGTTCCTTTTAATAACGGATTAATAAAAGATTTAACATACAAAGGAATTTCCTTTTTTTGTAGTGGCTGTAACGTTTTTGGGTGAATTACAGTCGCACCATAAAAAGCTAATTCGATTGCTTCTCGATACGAAATTTGATTAAGTAAACTCGCATTCTCAAAATACCTTGGGTCTGCATTCATAACGCCAGGTACATCTTTCCAGATGGTTACACTTTCAGCATTCAAGCAATATGCGAAAATCGCCGCAGTATAATCAGAACCTTCACGACCTAATGTTGTCGTAAAATTATTTTCATCAGAACCTAAGAATCCTTGAGTAATGTTGAGGATTTTTCTTTTTACGTTTTTGGAAATGTTTTTCTGCGTCAATTCCCAATCTACTTCTGCATCTCTATAGTTTGCATCTGTTTTTATAAAATTACGAACGTCTAACCATTGTGTCTTTATACCCTTAAAGTTCATAAAATGGCTCAGAATGGTAGTTGAAATTAATTCACCAAAGCTTACAATCTGATCGTATACAAAATTATAGTTAGGAGATTTATTGTTTGCTAAAAAGTACTCTAAATCGGAAAATTGAGAATTAACAGCGGTAAAAACTTCATTTTTTTCATCCTCAAATAAATCCATTACGATTTGATTGTGGTATTTTTTTACTTCTTGAACAGAAGATTTTAACTCGGCTGATTTGTCGAAATAATTTTTAATAACCAGTTCCAATGCATTTGTCGTTTTTCCCATTGCTGAAACTACTAACAACACATCTTCATAACCCACTTTTTGTAAAACGTCATATACGTTTTTAATTCCTTCGGCATCTTTTACAGACGCACCTCCAAATTTGAATACTCTCATAACGATATAAATTCCAATATTTTTAAATCTTAATTTCAATATTTCAA
>CBDUEE010000196.1:0-5212 GCA_965366105.1 uncultured Flavobacterium sp.
GTCAGAGACCATCGAAGAGCAATAGCTAAGATGAATGAAGTATCAATTACAGGCAAGTGCTTCGAGGTCAGAGACCATCGAAGAGCAATAGCTAAGATGAATGAAGTATCAATTACAGGCATGTGCTTCGAGGTCAGAAACCATCGAAGAGCAAAATAAAATTTTGTACCCAGAAATTTTGATTTAAAATAGAGTGCAATCGTGCCGATATTTTTTAGCCCCGGTTGCAGCGGCATCCTTTTCCCGACACCTCATTTCAAATTTGAAAAGAGGATTTCTTCGGGAAAAGATACAGCGGAAGACGGGATTAAGCTCCAAAAAAAGAATATTCTAAATTGAAAAGCTTGCCTTCTTATTTTTTAAGTTGGAAATCTGGATGACCGCATTGCCACATCATAAATGCATACTGGTCAGCGAAGTTTGCCCAAGTAACTTGTTTGTCTTCGGTAAAATGGCCATTATCATAATTAATTTTCAATAATACTGGTTTGCCAGAACTTGTGGCATTTTGCATCGCAGCGGCAAATTTTCCAGGTTCCCAGGGTGCAACTCTTGAATCATTCCAACCACCAACACACATTAATGCCGGATATTTTACTCCATCTTTTACGTGTTGCATTCCGTCCATTTCATACAAAGCTTTGCTCTCTTCTTCATCGGCTACGGTTCCAAATTCGGGAGTATTTACTGGACCATTGGCAGAAAATTCTGCTCTCATTGCGTTGGCAACACCCACATTACAAACTGCGGCGGCAAACAAATCAGGTCTTTCGGTAATGGCTCTTGAAATTAAAACACCACCAGCACTTGTACCTGTTCCAGCAAGTTTTTCTTTGCTTGTGTAACCTTGAGCAATCATATATTCGCCACAACTAATAAAATCTTTCCAAGTATTGGCTTTGGTGGTTTTATAACCTGCTTTATACCATTCCTGACCTTTCTCGCTACCTCCTCGCACGTGAGGAACCGCAATTACAACACCTTTGATCGCTAGTGAATTCTTTCTAGCATTAAAAAATGCAGCCATACTGATACCATAAGCACCGTAACTTTCCATCAAACAAACATTAGATCCATCTTTCTTAGTTCCTTTTTTATAAATGATAGACAGAGGAATCATCACACCATCGTGCCCTTTTACTTGAACTTCCTCTGCAACAAGATCTTTGTAAGCTTCCGGATATTGTGGGGGTTTGTTGAAGGGACTTTCAGAATATTTGTTAGTATCAGCATTGTAAAGGAATTGGGTAAGAGGTTTATTCCAAGACGTCATAAAAACCAAGAAGTTGTTGGATTTTTTATCTACATTCACAAAATAGGTTGTGCCTTGATAAGGAAGTTTTATTTCCGTTGTTTTTTTTGTTTTTGGATCGTATTTATAAACAAAATTGCTAATTCCATCGCTGTAAGTGAGTATTAATAAATCTTTACTTCGGGTTAGATATTCTAATGTTGTTGCTTTTTCAGGGGCAATTACTTCAGGAGATTTCCAATTAACATTTTTTAGATCTGTGGCCACTAATTTATAGTTTTTGGCATCTTTATGGGTAATAGCGTACATTTTACCATCAAAAATCTCGAATCCACGAACGATCATATCTTCGGAAGTAGACAATTGTTTCCAATTAATCTTTGGAGAATTAAATTCAGAAATAGGTGCGTAATAGGCGATTACTTCTGGTTGCACGGTTCCCTGTGCTGCAAATACGTAGTCTTTTTCAAATTCTGATAGAAAGACGAATGGGTAACTTTTTGCATCTATTTTTAATTCGGGATAACTTGTATTGCTAAAATAATCGATATCTTTCTTAGTATCCGTTCCTAATTTATGAAGTTTATATTTAGGATTTAGACGTGAATTTGGATCCATATTATCAGAAGAATTGATCCACATATAGAAAAAGGAAGTATTATCGAATGACCAATTTCCAGCGCCCGCAGTTCCCTCTATACTGTCACTTAATAACTTTTTGCTATCAACATCCATGACGCGAAGAGTCGAAATTTCTGCACCTTCTTCGGCATAACCGATTAATAGTTTTTTTCCGTCGTAACTCGGAGCAATTGACTCTACAGATAATGTTTTACCAGGAATAAAAGTCATGGGATCAAACAATAATTTATCCTCGCCTTTGATATTTTCTCTGTAATATACTTTGCTGACTTTTTCGCCAGGCATTCTTTTTTGAAAAAAGTATCTTCCTCCCGCTTCAACTTCAGAGAAGACCGTTGGAGGCTGTAAAGCATCTAACTTCTTCCACTCGGCAATTAATTCATCTCTTCCAGAAACTTTTTTCATGGTCTCATCCGTAAGTTCCGCTTGCGCTTTAAACCATGTTATTACTTTGGGATCTTTCATGTTTTCCAACCATCGATAATCATCTTTATATACCGTTCCAAAAATGGTGTCTCGAACCTCAACTTTTGGAGTTGCTGGATATTTTAATTGGGCAGACAGACTTATACTGAAAAAGCCAATCATCAAAAGGAATAAAAATTTTTTCATAAGAAAGGATTTAAGTTTTTACTAGTCAAAAGTCTAGATATGCAGATTTGGAATCCAAGTCGTATTTAGGCTTTAACTAAATTCGATAAAAATTGCACTATCAGTACCATTATAACCTATTATTCTGCATTTCAACACTTTAAAAAATCAATAATTTGAAGTAATCTTGATTTTAATAGAATAATTGAAATTAAATTTAGGCAAAAACGACAGTAAAAAAATAGTACAAATGCGACATATTCTGAAAGTGATTAAAATAGTTTAGTCATTTTGAGAATCATTAATTCTAGCTTCAGTACTTGTGAAATACCAAATTTGAGAGAGGTTTTCTATCCAAGAATAAAAGATTAAATAAGTTTTGATTTTATGGTGTTAAATAAAGATGTCGCTTTTGTACTATGAGAGATTTGGTTATGCGTATAAATTTGATAGTTCCAAAAATAGCTCCACTACAATTATTTGCTACCTACAAATTTTAGAATGTTCAAAGGCTGATTAATTTAAAATTAAAAATTATGAGTAGACATGGAGCGATGTATCAGGATATTATTCCATTCACGTCACGTTATTATGATCAAGGGAAATTTGGAAGACTTTTTCCTTCACTACCATCTTTTGCACCAAACACCACTAAAGTAAGAGACGCACTCATTGACATGGGAAAAAAAGGCGGCATTATGGATGCAAAGGATGATCTTACGCAAGACCCAATAGATCTTGTCGCTAAAGCAGAATTTCAAACAAACAATCCGAATTCGCCGGTTATTTCTGCGGGAATGACTTTTTTAGGTCAATTTATCGACCACGACATTACTTTCGATCCTACTTCTAGTTTGGAGCGGCAGGCTGATCCTGAGTTTATTGCAAATTTTAGAACACCCGGTTTAGGTTTAGACAATGTTTACGGAAGTGGTCCAGGAGTGTCGCCATATTTGTATGATCAATCTGATGGCCAAGGTATAAAAGCACTTTTAGAACCAATCGGTTCTAAAGGAATGAAAAATGCCGATAAGTATGATGTTCCTAGAAACACACAAAATACTGCATTGATTGGAGATCCTAGAAATGATGAAAATTTAATTGTGAATCAGATTCAAGTACTTTTTCTTCGTTTTCACAATGTAATGGTGGATGCACTTCGTATCAAATATCCTTCAAAATCGCCTTCAATAATTTTCAATGAAGCACAAGAATTGGTACGATGGCATTATCAATATATTGTTCTACATGAATTTTTACCGCAGCTTTGTGGTGAAGAGGTTATAAAAGATATTATGGAGAATGGCCGAAAGTTTTACGGTTGGCATAATGAACCATTTATTCCCGTTGAGTTTTCGGTGGCAGCCTATCGATATGGTCATAGCCAAATTAGACCTTCTTACCGCGCAAACTTCGGAATATCTGACAAGCCGAATCCAACACCATTTTTTGCGGATATTTTTGATTTTACAGTAGCGGCAAATCACCCAGATCCAAACGATTTACGTGGTGGAAAGCGGTCGCCAAGACGATTCTTGGATTGGGAAACTTTCTGGAATTATGGCGATGGCAATATGCGTCCAAACAAACTGATTGATACTAAAATTTCATCACCATTATTCAACTTGCCAGGATTTACGGATATGGATTCTCTAGCATCACGAAATCTCGTGCGTGGTCTTACCTTCAGCTTGCCTTCAGGTCAGCGAGTTGCACAAGCGATGCGCTTTAAACCATTGCAAGCAGAGAATTTCCCTGAGTTGAAACATTACAAAACCAACTTTGAAAATAGTACTCCATTATGGTATTATATTCTAAAAGAAGCCGAAATACAACATTTAGGAGTTCGACTAGGTGATGTTGGTGGGCGAATTGTAGCCGAAGTTCTGATAGGATTGATGGAGGGAGATAAATCTTCATATTTATCACAAAATCCTTTTTGGAAACCTTCTCTTCCCTGTTGGGAAAATTATCGAACTGGAAAAACTTTTACGATGGCCGACTTGACAAGAATTGCTGAAGGAACCACCGCAGTTGTATTTTGATTTTCAATTGAAATTTCTTCAATTTGAAATTTAAAATTTTGTCCAAAAAATCATTATGGCCCGAAGAACTTTCAGTTTTCGAATAGTATCGATGAATATTTAAAGAAAATAAGAATTAGTAAATTGGAAAACTGCAAAACTGTATGTAACTAAAAGCCACTCCCAAAACGAGTGGCTTTCTAAATAATTTTATTTTTTTTGGTTTATCTATAAACTAGCCAAAACAAGGCCTGATTATACTCTTGCATTTTCACTAAATTTAAACAAAAACTATTCAAAAACAGAATTGAATTTCACCGAGTGAATTATAAAATCCTCCTTCATTTTGCTGGGATTGTTACCTGTAAAATGATGAAAATCTCGAATAAGGTGCATCTGATCATAATAACCAAAACGGTAAACAATATCTATCCAACAACTTTGTGGGTTTCGTTCCTTAAACTTATAAGCTTCCGAAAATCGGATCATCCGCGAGAAGTATTTTGGTGGCAATCCAATTCGCTGCAATGATTGGCGTTCTAGCTGCCGGACACTTAAACAAGATTGTTTGGCTAGACAATCCATCGATATTTTGCCCTGAGATAGCACCAGCTGCAACATCGCAAGATCAATTGGCAACGCAGGTTTTAGTGAGGCTAACTTTTGAAGTAGATACTTTTGAATTATGTTGTTTTTCTCTAAA
>CBDUEE010000197.1:0-5203 GCA_965366105.1 uncultured Flavobacterium sp.
CTTTAGGAGTTGCTTTTTTCCTTTTGGAATTTTCTATTTCGATAATTTTTAAAAACTCAGCGATAAGATCTTTTTTATTTTTATTATTAAAATACTTCTCCGCTATATCTTCTATTTTATTTCCAATGTAAATTGTTTTTTGGTTGCTGTCATACAATTCCTGATAACTTTCCAATTTTTGTTTGATTTTGACATTAATGGTTTCCATTTTCTTGCCTTCTTCGCGCGCTTTTGTTTCTTCTTCCTTTAGCGTTTGCGAAGTTTTTTCCATTTTAGAACGCTCTTTTTGTAAAGTAGCAATGGTTTTGTCAAAACGTACTTTTCCTACTTCTATCTTCTTTTTAGCGCGATTTATTAAGCCAAAAGGAATTCCGTTTTTCAGAGCTACCTCAAATGTAAACGAGCTTCCCGCTTGTCCTAATGCTAGTTTATACATTGGTTCTAATGACTTTTCATCAAAAAGCATGTTGGCATTTGTGGCAAAAGGCAATTCGTTTGCTAAAATTTTTAGATTAGAATAATGGGTCGTTATAATCCCGAAAGCTTCTCTATGATAAAACTCTTCTAAGAAAATTTCGGCTAATGCTCCTCCTAATTCTGGGTCAGAACCCGTACCAAATTCATCAATAAGAAACATTGTTTTCCTATTGCACTTCTTTAAGAAGTAGTTCATGTTCTTTAATCTATAACTATAGGTACTTAAATGATTTTCAATAGATTGATTGTCTCCAATATCTGTTAATATTCTATCAAACAAGAATGTTTCACTGCGCTCGTGAACCGGAATTAGCATTCCCGATTGCAACATCAATTGAAGCAATCCAACCGTTTTTAGCGATATCGTTTTTCCACCAGCATTAGGTCCAGAAATAACTATGATTCTATTTTCCTGAGCCAATTCAATAGTTTGCGGATGCGTAATTTCGTTTTTTTGTTTGTTATTCAAATACAAAATAGGATGGAAGGCTTCTCTAAAATACAAACGTCTATTGTCGGTGATGTTGGGCAGTATCCCATTAATGCGATTCGCATATTTAGCTTTCGCAGCAATAACATCAATGTCACTCAAAAAATCTTGATAGTCAATCAGCAACTGTAAAAAAGGTCGAATTTGATTTGTTAATTGTTTTAGAATTCTAGTAATTTCTTCTTTTTCTTCGTATTCTAAGTTGCTCAGTTCTCTCGAATAATTTAGTGTTGCTTCGGGTTCGATATAGGCAATACTTCCTGTTTTAGAACTTCCTAAAATTGATCCTTTTACCTTGCGGCGATACATAGACAAAACTGCTAAAACTCTGCGATTTTGAACAAAGCTTTCTTTAATATCATCTAAATATCCAAGGGCATTGTATTGCGTAAGTGCCGTACCGAAACTCTGATTTACTTTGCCACGAACCGTATTCATATTCCTGCGAATATTTAATAAATCGGGTGAAGCGTTGTCTTTTATTTCACCATATTTATCAACGATTTCGTCGGTCATGGTAATAATATCCTTTGTAAATTCGACTTGTAAAGCCCGTGAATTTAAATTGGGATAATAGTCTTCAAATTTTTTAAAATAACTCAATAAAAAATTAACGGTAGAGGATATTGTTGCTATTTTTCTAAAACTTCCTACTTCAAGAAAACTATCTTCAATTGCAAGAAATCTTATTTCATGTGTAATTGCATCAAAACCATGATTGGGAATGGCATTGTTGTTTTGGAAAGAAGACACATATTCTGATGTTTGCATTAAGGCCTGCATCAAAGTTTCCTTGTCTTTAAAAGGAGTTATTTCAAGTGCTTTTTGTTTTCCTATATCGGTATTACAAATTGCCGAAATCGTTTCTAGAACGGTTGGGAATTGTAAATCTTGTAATGTCTTTTCGGTGATGGATATCATTTATCTATAAAATTCTTTTCGACACAAAAATAGTTAATAGTTAAGACTAATTAACAGTCATTCACAAAGAATTAAAGAATGTTTATTGTGGTTTTTTAAGTGAAATATTATCTTCTCTTATTACTTCTCAGCCATTACTCTGTGTATCTTTGTAACATAACAATTATTTATGCAAACGAATCTTAATCCAGAATGGCAAACTATTTTGTCAAACGAAATGCAGAAGCCTTACTTTGCTGACTTAATGGAAAGTGTGGATGAAGAATACAAGACAAATATTTGTTTTCCGCCAAAAGAATTAATTTTTTCGGCTTTTGAATCTTGTAGTTTTAAAGATTTAAAAGTAGTTATTATCGGTCAAGACCCATATCATGGAAATGGCGAAGCAAATGGTTTGTGCTTTTCAGTGAATGATACTGTTCGTATTCCGCCTTCTTTGAGAAATATCAATCGGGAACTAAGTGATGATTTGGGAACGATTTTTTTGCCTACTTCAGGCAATTTAGAAGATTGGGCGAAGCAAGGAATTTTGCTTTTGAACGCTTCGTTGACGGTAAGAAAAGACACTCCAAATAGTCACAAACATTTAAAATGGAATCTTTTTACCGATGCTGTTATCGATCATATTTCTTCGAAAAAAGAAAATGTAGTGTTCTTACTTTGGGGCGCTTTTGCGCATAAAAAAGGACTTAAGATAGATAGAAACAAGCATTTTGTTTTAGAGTCTGGACATCCGTCGCCGATGAGCGCTAATCAAGGAAAGTGGTTTGGGAATAAACATTTTAGTAAAACGAATGCTTATTTAAAGCAAAATGGTAAAGAGACCATTAACTGGATTAGGGAATAGTAATGTTAGAAAGTAGATGTATCTATTTTATTCTAGATTGCGTGAGGGATTGAAGCTAGCTACCGAAGTAGCGCGTAAAGCCCGACAGGATAAAAAATAAGGGCTCCTCACAACAATGTAAGGAGCCCTTATTATTTTATGGTGGCACGCCCAAATTAGAACGAAACCTTTGTATTTACTCTTTTTCTTTTTTGATTATATCATCTAAAACCGCTTTATTTTCATAGTTGATGACCTTTAAAATAATTTCTTGGTTTTTGACTGTTTTACCTTCAATTACGTATAATTTTCCATTTTTTAGGATAATATTACTTTTATCAAAATCTACATCACCAAATTTTAATGTGTTCTTTATATCAGAAGTATCTACCCATTTTTGGGCTAATATTTGAGATGCTTTCTCTGAATAATGAAACGGTTTGTTTCTTAAATCATTTAGAACTCTTGCGTTTGGAAAATAATTACAACGGGTATCTTTACCACTAAAAACTAACGAGACAAAAAACACTCCAATTACTAAACCTATTAAATAATAAGCAAAACGATGTATAAATTTCATGAATTATATTTTTGGCAAAGGTAGAAGAAAGTTTCCTTAAAAAACAATTAAATTAATATCGTTATTAGGCAAATCAAACCAGTCACCGATGGCGCAATTTGTGAGAATTCCGTGGTACATGTACACTCCATTTTTAAGCCCTTTGTCAAAGCGTATGGCTGTTTCGATACCACCATCAGCAGCGATCTGCAAGAGATAGGGAGAAATAATATTACTTATAGAAAGCGAAGCCGTTTTTGAATATCGAGAAGGGATATTGGGAACACAATAATGTAAAACATTACTTTTGATAAAGGTTGGTTTCTCATGTGAGGTCACTTCAGAAGTTTCAAAACAGCCACCTGTATCAATACTTACATCAACAATTACGGCACCATTTTTCATGTGTTCTACCATTGTTTCAGTTACAATTACAGGACATCTTTCTTTACCCCGCATGGCGCCAATGGCAACATCACAGCGTCTAAGCGCTTTTAATAAAGATTTAGGTTGTATGGTAGATGTAAAAATGCGTTGGTTTAAATTGTTTTGTAATCGACGTAATTTGGTAATAGAATTATCAAAGACTTTTACAGTTGCACCCAAGCCAATTGCTGTTTTTGCTGCAAATTCTCCTACAGTTCCTGCTCCTAAAATTACGACATCAGTAGGAGGGACTCCAGTAATATTACCAAATAATAATCCTTTACCAAACTCATTTGTAATCATCAATTCGGCAGCAATTAATATGGAAGCCGTTCCTGCAATTTCGCTTAAGGATTTGACTGCTGGATAGGAACCATCTTCATCTTTTATGTATTCAAAGGCTAAGGCGGTAATTTTCTTTTTGGCTAAAGCCTCAAAATATTTTTTCTTTCGGGTTTTTAACTGAATAGCGGAGATCAAAATCGTTTGTGGATTCATCATTGCTATTTCTGCAGTAGTAGCGGGTTCAACCTTTAAAATCATAGGGCAACCAAAAACTTTTTTGGTGTCGTTCGTGATTTCTGCACCTGCTTCAGTATATTCTTTATCAGTATAACTAGAACTTAGTCCTGCACCAGCTTCAATCATGACGCGATGCCCGTGATAAGTAAGCGAATTTACGGCATCAGGAGTAAGACAAATACGACGTTCTTGAAAACTAATTTCTTTTGGTATTCCAATAAAAAGTTCGCTTTTCTTCCTTGCTACTTCTAGTTTTTCTTCCTGTGGTAGTAACTGTTGCTTTGTAAATGGTGTATTGGTAATTGGCATTAGTTCGTTATTTTAAAGGTACAATTTACGTAAAAATTTTATAAAAAAGTACAATGGTTTAATTTATAAGTAGATATGATAATAATTTTGAAACTTAAATAATTATTTTTTCCATTTTTATATTGGCTCTTTCATAGATTCCGTCTTCTAAAGATATTTCTACAAAACCAAATTTTTTATACAAATGAATGGCTGATTCTAAACTTCGATTCGAATATAATAGCAGTTTTTGAATTTCTTTTTCTTTGGCAAAAGCTAAGCAATGCTCTAGTAACTTCTTTCCTATTCCTAACCCTTGAATTACATCTGTAACTGCCATTTTACTCAATTCGAAAGTAACGTTATCTATTTTTAACAATGAAACAGTACCTACGATCTGGTTATTGTATTTAGCATAAAATATAAAACCACCTTTATCAATAATTTCAACTTGTGGGTTTGAAAGTACGATTTCATCCTTCGGCTCAACTTTGAAATAACGCTTTAGCCATTCTACGTTTAGAGTTTTAATATAGTCTTTTAATTCGATGGTAAAAGGAATGATTTCTAATTTGTTTTCTAAACTCATAATAGTTTGGTCTAACTTAATTTTAAAGAACGTTTTCCATCTGCAAGCAAAGAAATAGTAATAACAGAATGGTGTTCAGGAATTAAATTTGGAATCTTTTCTGCC
>CBDUEE010000198.1:0-5167 GCA_965366105.1 uncultured Flavobacterium sp.
AACGGAACAAATTGTTTATCGTGAAGTTGTATCATTTTTTGATGTTTAAAATAATGGGCAAATATAGCAATTTCTGAATTGAGAATTCAGATTTAAAACCATAAGAATAGTGTACATTTGAAAATAATACCTTTTTTAGCCTTTTATGAATAGTGAACTTTATAAAAACATAGCCAATAGCAATGCTCATCGCGCAAGCAGAGATGAAATTGCTACTGCAGTTTTGTCTGAAGTACGCTTATTTTCTGATTTATTTGAAACTGCATTAAATACAAAAGACAAAAACCACCATAAAGCTTGCTGGGTTATGGAACTAGTCTTAGAAAAAAAAATACATTATTTAACTGATCACCTTGTCTGTTTTTGTCAAAATTTAAAAAATTTTAATAACGAAAGCGCTTTACGATCGATCTCGAAAATTTGTATGTTTTTAAGTAAAGATTCGCTTTTGACAAACCTTCAAGAAGAGCAAATTATCGAAAGCTGTCTCGATTGGCTTATTAGCGACAAAGTAAAAGTGGCTACAAAAGCTTATTGCATTAGAACGCTTTATAAAATCGGCAAAAAACACAAGTGGATTTATCCTGAATTGCAACGGATTCTTACTGACGATTATTGCAAACATTCATCAGCATATAAGGCTGTTGCTAGAGAAATTTTGAAGAAAATTAAATAGCATTTTCGGATTCAATCATTATAAAGTATCTTTGCTCAAACATACAACTACACAATGAATTATTTTTCTTCTGATTTTAAATTAGGAATTCTTGGGGGCGGACAACTGGGTAAAATGCTTTTGTTTGACACTCGAAAATTTGACATACAAACTTACATTCTTGATCCAAGCGACGAAGCGCCCTGCAAAATTGCTTGTGACACTTTTATTAAAGGTGATTTAATGGATTTTCAAACAGTTTACAATTTTGGTAAACTAGTCGATGTTTTGACTTTCGAAATTGAATTAGTTAATCTTGAAGCTTTAATAAAACTAGAAGAAGAGGGATTAAAAGTATATCCTTCTCCAAAAACATTACAATTAATTCAGAACAAAGGTGTTCAAAAGGATTTTTATACTCAACACCAAATACCGACAGCAAATTATAAGCGATTTAAAGACATAAAAAGCTTAATCTTAGCCATCTTAGAATCTCAAATAACATTACCATTTGTATGGAAATGTACTGAATTTGGATACGACGGTAATGGAGTAAAAGTTATTCGGGATATAGCTGACTTAGACAATTTAGCCAATGTAGAATGCATTGCCGAAGAAATGATTCCGTTTAAAAATGAATTAGCGGTTATTGTGTGTCGTTCCCCGTCAGGCGAAATAAAAACCTATCCGGTAGTCGAAATGGAGTTTCATCCAGAAGCCAATCAAGTAGAATACGTAATTTGTCCCGCTCGAATTGATACAAAAGTAGCTGATAAAGCAAGAGCAATTGCGCTACATGTTTCGGAAAAATTCAATCATGTTGGATTACTAGCTGTGGAAATGTTTCAAACAGAAGAGGACGAAATTATTGTGAATGAAGTTGCTCCTCGCCCACACAATTCTGGACATTATTCTATCGAAGCCAGTTATACTTCACAATTTGAAAACCATTTACGGGCTATTTTAGATTTACCTTTAGGAAATACAGACAGTAAAGTGGCTGGAATTATGGTGAATCTAGTTGGTGAAGAAGGTCATTCTGGAAATGTAGTTTATGAAAACATTGAAAAAATAATGAGTTGGAACGGAGTTACACCTCATATATACGGCAAAAAACAAACGCGTCCTTTTAGAAAAATGGGACACGTTACTATTATAAATGCTGATATTGTAGAAGCCCGACGAATTGCAGAAGATGTAAAGAATACAATAAGAGTGATCAGTCAAAAATAAACAGTCAAAAATTTTACAGATTTGATTTGTAAAATTTACATTCAAAAAATAAAAACAAAATGAAAGTAGCCGTAATAATGGGAAGTATCTCAGACATGCCCGTAATGCAAGAAGCAATAGACATATTAAAATCATTTGAAATCGAAGTAGAAGTTGATATTGTATCGGCGCACAGAACACCCGAAAAATTATTTGATTTTAGTCAAAATGCGCACAAACGTGGCATTTCAGTAATTGTAGCTGGAGCTGGAGGCGCTGCGCATTTGCCAGGAATGGTTGCTTCAATGTCGCCACTTCCTGTAATTGGTGTTCCAGTAAAATCTAGTAATTCTATTGACGGTTGGGATTCAGTTTTGTCTATCCTACAAATGCCAGGTGGTGTTCCCGTAGCGACTGTAGCGCTGAATGGTGCTAAAAATGCCGGAATATTAGCCGCTCAAATTATTGGAAGCAACAACGCTAAAGTTTTAGACCGAATTATTGCATACAAATTAGAGTTAAAAGATGCCGTTATCAAAGCTTCCGAAAGTTTGATTAAATAAAACCATAATTATCTTCCTCATTTTATTTGTGAAATGTAGGAGAATCATTTTATATACAGAAAAGGCTTCCAATAACAGGAAGCCTTTTTTATTTTATAATTTCAAGGAGCTAAACTTCTTCTATAACTTCCTCTAATACACTTTCGAATTCTGAACTAATCAGATCTTCGTTGTTTATCCAATTTTCAGAGGTTACTAAAGTGTAATTTAAATTGTCAGTCGTGTTCAATTCCCAAATAATCCCTTCTGCTTCTGGAAAAGGAATGTTCTGAGTCATTTGATCATCAAACAATCGCTTGATTAAATTTCGATCAGACAAACCATTATTGACTAATTTAAGTACATTTTCTTTGGTTAAGACTTTTGTAACCTCATTTTGTTGGGGTTGCATCGAGAAATGAACTACTGAAGCTTTAGCATTTGGAAACTTCCCGTTGTATGCCTTAAACAACAATTGATTCGTATGGAATAATCTTCCTTGCATGTGGATTTCAGGATATTCCTCACACACTTTATCGATTAGCATATTATGTGCAATTTGCTGTATTTGCCCTTCGTTTAATTCCTCAGAGAATTTATATGCCAATACTATTTCAGCCGCTTCACTAGGTTCGTAATCAGAAATAGCCATTTCTAACAATTCAGGCAAGTTTTTTTTCTCTGCAGTTACACCATCAGGATAATTGAATTTATCTAACAATTGAATCAAATCTTGATCTGACCAATATCCTTCCACTTCATTCACCGTATCAATACGCTTTATTATAACTTGATAATTCATACTTATATTTTAAAATTATTTTGATTAAGTAAACTCGTTAATTAATCTTTTCCCAATTTACACCTTTTAAAGTTGCTTAGAAAATAAATAACATAACTATAACATCAACTGAGAACTGCAATATCAATATAATCCACTCTTTTTAAGATTAGTTTTTTTTATAAATCGCTATCTTTGTAAAACACAAAAATCAATTCCAATTAATAGAATTAATTACATATAAAAATGAATATCTTAACGAAATACTTTTCAACTAAACACAATACTGCTCCTTTTTCCCAAATAAAAAATGAAGATTATTTACCCGCTATTCAAGAAGGAATCTCTTTAGCGAAAGCTGAAATTGAGGCTATCGTAAATAATCCTGAAGCACCGACTTTCGAAAACACGATTGAAGCAATGGATTATGCAGGTGATATTCTAGACAGAGCTTCTAGTATATTCTTTAACTTAAATTCAGCAGAAACGAATGACGAAATGCAAAAAATCGCCCAAGAAGTTTCGCCATTGTTATCTGAGTTTGGAAATGACATTACTTTAAATCCAGCATTATTTGCTAAAGTAAAATCAGTTTATGATTCAAAAGATTCATTCAAACTGACGCCTGAACAAAGTACTCTTTTAGATAAAAAATACAAAAGCTTTTCTAGAAATGGCGCTAATTTGCCAGAGGATAAGAAAAATACTTTACGCGAAATCGACAAGGAATTATCGAAACTAAGTTTGCAATTTGGCGAAAATATTTTGGCTGAAACCAATGCTTTCGAAATGCATCTAACAGATGAAAAAGATTTAACAGGATTGCCAGAAGGCACTATAGAAGCTGCTCGCTCTTTGGCGAAAGCACAAGATAAAGAAGGTTGGATATTTACTTTAGATCATCCAAGTTATGTTCCGTTTATGACTTATGCCGATAATCGAGAATTGCGCAAAAAACTAGCAATTGCTTTTGGCGCACGAGGATTTCAAAATAACGAATTTGACAATCAAGCAATCGTTTTGAAAATCGCCAAATTACGTTTTGAAAGAGCACAATTATTAGGATATACTACGCATGCACATTTTGTTTTAGAAGAAAGAATGGCACAAAACCCTGAAAAGGTACTTTCCTTCTCGAATGATTTATTATCAAAAGCAAAACCGGCAGCTTTAAAAGAATTTGAACAATTATCGGCTTTTGCCAAAGAATTAGACGGAATTGAGCAATTAGAAAAATGGGATGGCGGTTATTATGCTGAAAAATTAAAACAGCAACTTTTTAATTTAGACGATGAAAAATTAAAACCTTATTTTCAGTTAGAAAAAGTATTAAACGGAGCTTTTACCATTGCTGAAAAATTATACGGATTGACTTTTACGGAAGTATTTGACATTGACAAATACCATCCCGAAGTAATGACTTATGAAGTCACAGACGAAAAAAAGGATTTAGTAGCTATTTTTTACGCTGATTTTTTTCCAAGGAAAGGGAAACGTAACGGTGCTTGGATGACTTCATTCAAATCACAATATGTAAAAAATGGGCAAAATGAAAGACCGCACATTTCAAATGTTTGTAATTTCACTAAACCGACAGAAACTAAACCTTCCCTTCTAACTTTTAACGAAGTCACTACTTTATTTCATGAATTTGGACATGGATTACATGGCATGTTAGCCAACACGATTTACCCAAGTTTATCCGGAACTTCAGTTTATTGGGACTTTGTAGAATTACCAAGCCAAGTAATGGAAAACTGGTGTTACGAGCCTGAAGCTTTAGCTTTGTTTGCAACACATTATGAAACTGGCGAAGTGATTCCACAAGAATATGTAAACAAGATCAAAGAAAGTGCCAGTTTCCAAGAAGGATTAGCTACGATGCGTCAGTTGAGTTTTGGATTATTAGATATGGGTTGGCATGGTCAAGATCCTTCTTCTATTACCGATGTAAAAGCTTTTGAAACCGAGCAATTT
>CBDUEE010000199.1:0-5161 GCA_965366105.1 uncultured Flavobacterium sp.
GAAGAGGCTACAAATAAGAAAATAGAATTGGTTAAAATGACCGTGCAAGAGTGATTTTTATTGTGAAAGTAAAAATTCTTGCAAAATAAAACGCTACTAGTATTATTATTAACTAGATAATTGTATTTTCGCAAACTGAATATAAAAATTAACAACAATAAAATGGCAGTTTTACAAAAAATTAGACAACGTTCACTTCTTCTGATACTTGTTATCGGGTTTTGTTTATTAGCATTTATCATAGGTGATATATTCAACAGTGGTGGTTTTCGTAGTACATCAAAAGATGTAGGAAGCATTGATGGAAAAGATATCTCATTTGAAGATTTCAGAGTTAAAGTAAGCAATGTTGAAAAAAGTGGGGAAGGAATTACTTCAACAGAAGCAGCAAATAGAGTTTGGGATCAAGAAGTTTCGATTGCTTTGTTGTCTTCTGAATTTGATAAATTAGGCTTGAGAGTAGGAGAGAAGCACTTATTGGAAGTTTTAAAAGCGGATCCAAATATTGGCGGAAACCCATTATTTATGAATTCAGCCGGTTTATTTGATGTTGCTAAATTTAAAGAATACTTTAAATCTAATCCGGAGCAAGCTCAGTTTTTAAAAGATAGAGAAAAAGACGCTGAACTTAATGCGAAATATCAGATGTACAATACAATGATAAAAGCAGCGGTTTATACAACTGAAAGTGAAGGAAAGATGAAATACCAAATGGAAGCAAACAAAGTTAACTTTGCTTACGTTGCTGGTTTATATTCAACAATTAAAGATAGTGATGTGAAAGTTACTGATTCTGAAATTGTGGATTACATGAAGAAAAATGATAAAAAATTCAAAGCTGACGAATCTCGTGAAGTAGAATATGTTTTAATTGAAGACAAAGCGTCTCCAGCTGATGAGGCTGAAATTAAAGCAAAAGTAAATGCATTGTTAACAGGTAGCGTGGTATATAACCAAGCAACTGGTAAAAATGATACTGTAGCTGGATTTAGAACTACTAAAAATGTTGTTGATTTTGTAAACTCAAATTCAGATGTTCCTTATGATTCAACGTATATCGCTAAAAAAGATTTACCAGCTGTAGATGCTGATAAATTATTTAATCTAGCTTCAGGTGCTGTTTATGGACCTTATATGTTTGGAAAATACTACTGTATTTCTAGATCTTTGGGAATGAAAACAGGAGTAAATGCTAAAGCAAGTCATATTTTGATTAGTTATGAAGGTACTCAAGTCCCTAATAAAAAAGAAAAAAGAACCAAAGAAGAAGCAAAAGTAAAAGCAGAAAGTATTCTTGCTCAAGTTATCGCTAATCCAGATAATTTCTTAATGTTAGCTTTTACTGCTTCAGACGATTCATCTTCTCAACAAGGTGGTGATTTAGGATATTTTGGTCAAAACCAAATGGTAAAACCTTTCAATGATTTTGTTTTTAATAATGGGATTGGAAAAGTAGGTTTAGTTGAAACTCCTTTCGGTTTTCATATTATTAAAATTACAGATAAACAAGACGGAATCCGTTTAGCAACAGTAGCTCAAAAAATTGAAGCTTCGGAAGTAACCTCTGATAAAATGTTTACAGAAGCAACCAAATTTGAAATGGAAGTTGCAGACAAAGATTTTAATAAAGCAGCAAAAGAAATGAACCTTACAGTTGCTCCAGCAGTATCAGTAAAAGGTATGGATGAAAATTTTGGTTCTTTAGGAAAACAAAGAAATATTGTAAGATGGGCATTTGAGGATGATGTAAAAAAAGGTTCTGTAAAAAGATTTGAAGTAGCAAATGTTGGTCACGTTATTGCAAAAGTAAAAAGTATTGATAAATCTGGTTTAGTAGCAGTTTCTGTTGCAAGACCTTATGTAGAGCAAATTCTTAAAAACAAGAAAAAAGCAGAATTAATCAAAGCTAAAATGAATGGTTCTTCACTTGAAGCCATTGCAAAAACAGTTGGCGGTACAGTACAACAAGTGGCTGATCTTACTATGGAGAATCCAATGTTGCCAAATGTAGGTCCTGAACCTAAAGTTGTAGGAAACGCATTTGCTCTAGCGGCAAATAAATTATCTGCGCCAATTGAAGGAAATACAGGTGTTTATGTTGTTAAGAACACAAGCACTGTAAAAGCTCCAGCATTGAAAGACTATGCTCCTTATGTTGCTAAATTGGCATCGCAAAAAGCATCAGAAGTGAATAGAGTAATTCCAGCATTGAAAGGAAATGCAAAAATTGAAGACAACAGACAACAATTTAATTACTAGTTTTAAATAGTAATTATTGAAAATAATAAATCCCGATACGTTTTAGAATGTATCGGGATTTTTTTATTTTAAAACAGAATGAAGGCTAATTTAAACTATGATAATATCATTTCATCATAAGGAATAACAGTTGTGTATCCTTTTGCAACAAAATATTTAGTTGGGTTTTCTTCTGCAATAGCCATTACAAAATCACCTCCCCAAGCACCAAGACTTTTTATAGTTCCATCAAAATCAGGAAATAGAGCTTCTTTTATAGTTTGCATTTCAAGAATCGAACTCATGTCGAACTCATGTTTTTCAATTGCTTGCGAAAATGAACGGATATTTTTAGCTTGCAAAATTTCAAGTGTCGTTTGATCATTTGAAGCGATAATTTCTGCTAAGTTATTTTTTTTATTCCTTTTGTAACCTGCTATTGCAGTTTTGCTACTTTGTTTTTTATTGAGATATACAAAGAACAAGTTTGCCCTAAATGCTGGTGAAAAAGAAATTTTTTCGACAATAGGATTTCCTTGTTTTAGGTAATATATAATAGGTGTGTCGTTTTGTGCGCAAGCAATATCATAACCACTACCGCCAAAACTATTTTTAAGCAATACAAATGCATTAATTCCCAACCATTGGGCAATGTTGTTTATGAGAGTAGATGAAGTTCCCAAACCCCAACATTTAGGGAAATTAAGTTCTGTCGTGATTTTGTATCCTGTGGTATTATTAATAAAATCTGGATTTAATAAAAAAGCTTCTCTTAAAATAGTGATCAAAGTAGTTTTTACGGTTAGATTTTCAGTATCAATTTTGTTTACAATATCATTAAAAGTAATAGTATCTTCAAACCAGATGCTTTTATCTGAGTCAAAACTTTTCCATTGTATTTCTTGATTGTTTCCTTCTTCTATAATTAGATTCTGACCAAATTTTGTAGGTAACGCAAAACCTTTGGCGCCATCAAGAACTAGATATTCTCCGGTAATTAAAAGTTTCCCGTTACTGTAGAATGTTTTTTTCATTTATGCTGAATTTATTTCAGTATTTCCTTCCGCTCTTTGATAGCTTTATTGTTTCAAAGAGCTATTTATTATTTTCTTATCTCTTCAATAAAAGTTACTACAGCACTATGTGTAACGGTATTTTTTTTGAAATGTTTTTGAATTAAATTACGTTCTTCATCAGTTGCTTCAAACTGGTTAATAATGTTATTTAAATGCATTTTCATGTGTCCTTCTTGAATTCCTGTAGTGGTTAAGGAACGTAAAGCAGCGAAGTTTTGTGCCAGACCTGCTACCGCAACAAATTGCATTAATTCCTTTGCAGATGGTTTTTCTAGCATTTCCAAAGATAGTTTTACCAATGGATGTAAGGAGGTTAAACCGCCAACTGTTCCTAATGCTAAAGGAATTTCAAGCCAAAAAGTAAAAATTCCATTTTCTATTTTTGCGTGAGAAAGACTGGAGTATTTCCCGTTTCTGGCAGCGTAGGCATGAATTCCAGCTTCTACCGCACGAAAATCATTACCGGTTGCAAGAACTACTGCATCTACTCCGTTCATAATGCCTTTATTGTGTGTTACAGCACGAAAAGGTTCTACTTCTGCAATTTGTACTGCTTGCAAAAATTTATTGGCAAATTCCTGTGGATTCGGAATGTGTTTCTCTTCTAAATCGGCTACAAGACATGAAACTTCCGCTCTTACAACACAATTAGGTACATAATTAGATAGAATACTCATTACGATTTCAATTTCTTTTTCTGATTCTGTAAATAAATCGTAATCCTGAGCTTCTGCTTTTAAAGTTTTTGCAAATTGTTCTAAACATGAATTTATAAAGTTGGCCCCCATACTGTCTTTGGTGTCAAAAGTAGCATGCAACTGATAATAATTTGGCAATAAATCGGTTTTGTCTTTAAGAACGATATCTAAAATTCCGCCACCTCTTTTTTGCATATTAACAGTGATCGAGTCTGTTTCTGCGAAAAACTGATTCCTGATTTGAGCAAAAAATAAGTTTAATTTTGAAATATCTCCTTTATAAATAAAATGGACTTGTCCTATTTTTTCAGTGTTGATTACGGTAGCTTTGAATCCACCACGAGTCGACCAAAATTTAGCAGCTTTTGCGGCGGCGGCAACTACAGAACTTTCCTCAATTGCCATTGGAATAGTGCTGTATTTTCCATTAATTAGAAAATTAGGCGCAACTCCTAACGGGATATAAAAATTTGTTATTGTGTTTTCAATGAATTCATCATGTAATTTCTGTATTTTTTCGTCAGAATTCCAATAGTTTTTTAGTAAGGCGACAGCTTCTGTAGGTGTCGAAAAATATTGATTGGCAATCCATTTTATTTTTTCTTCTTTGGATAATTTAGAAAATCCGCTAATAGCCTTATTCATTCTCAATTGATTATGGTATAGTTAACCGCAAATATACGGTTTTAGCGGTTTTGTTTACAACCAAATTATCTTCACTACAAATTTGTTAATAATATTAATTTTTACATTTAACATAAAAAACACCCATTAATTGTAATTTTTTCACTAAAATTGACGGTTTTTATGTTTAAATATATATTATGTACTCAAAAAGAATTATAGCGTTATTTTTATTTGTTTGTTTTACCGTTGTAGGTCAACAAAAAATCACAATAGATGAGATTTACAATGGCACATTTCGCACCAAAGGAATGGATGAACTGCAGTCTTTAAAAAATACAAATCAATATACGGTTCTTAATGTTGATAGGCAATCTCGAAGTATGAGTATTGATTTATATGATTTTGAAACCTTAAAAAAAGTATCTACTTTACTTGATACAAAATCATTCGCTGCTCTGGCAAACGGAATTGATAGTTACACTTTCGATGCTTCGGAAAAAATGATTTTATTGGCTTGCAATA
>CBDUEE010000200.1:0-5144 GCA_965366105.1 uncultured Flavobacterium sp.
CATTAACAGTAAGTTGTCTAACCGCAACTGCACAGAAAAAAAATAAAAAAGATATGAAAAAAGTATTATTTGTACTTACTAGTCACGATAAACTAGGAGACACCGGAGAAAAAACAGGATATTGGACAGAAGAGTTTGCAGCACCTTATTACGAATTAGCTGATAAAGGAGTTGTAATAGATATTGCAACACCGCTTGGGGGTCAGCCACCAATTGATCCAAAAAGTGAAGATCCAAATGCAGCAACAGAAGACACCAAAAGATTAGACAAAGACACCGCTGTTCTTGCAAAACTAAAAAACACTCATAAATTATCTGACGTGAATCAAGCAGATTATGATGCAGTTTTCTATCCTGGAGGTCATGGACCACTTTGGGATTTAGCAGAAGACAAAACTTCAATTGCATTAATTGAATCATTTTATACCAATAAAAAACCAGTAGCTTTTGTATGTCACTCTCCTGGTGCATTGAAAAATGTAAAAGTAAACGGTGAATACTTAGTAAAAGGAAAAAAAGTAACTGGTTTTTCAAATGCTGAAGAAGAAGCAGTAGGATTAACTAAAGTAGTTCCTTTTTTATTAGAAGACGCTTTACAAGCTAATGGCGCAAGTTATTCAAAAGTTGGAGACTGGCAACCTTACGCAGTAGAAGACGGATTGCTTATCACAGGGCAAAACCCAGCTTCATCTAAATTAGTTGCAGAAAAATTATTAGCTCAATTGAATTCAAAAAAATAATAACTATGTTAAATTTCGAATTATACAACCCAACCAATCTAATTTTTGGTAAAGGACAAATTGAAAAATTAGCGACCTTAGTTCCACAAGGGGCAAAAATATTAATGACTTATGGCGGTGGAAGCATTTTTAAAAATGGAATCCATGCACAAGTTATAGAAAACTTAAAAGGTTTTGAAATAGTGGAATTTGGTGGCATCGAAGCAAATCCGCATTTTGAAACTTTAATGAAAGCAGTAGCTGTAGTTAAGGAGCAAAAGATTGACTTTATTCTTGCTGTTGGTGGTGGATCTGTAATTGATGGAACTAAATTTATTTCGGCTGCAGCACAATTTGAGGGAAATCCAATGGACATACTTCAAAAACGCTTATTGATCAAAGATTTATCTAAAGTAATTCCTTTTGGAACCATTTTAACTTTGCCAGCTACAGGAAGCGAAATGAATTCTGGATCTGTGGTTACAATTGAGGCTACACAAGAAAAATTAGCTTTTGGTGGTTCAGCATTATTTCCAAAATTCTCTATATGTGACCCCACTGTAATTGAGTCCTTGCCAAAAAGACAATTACAAAACGGAGTTGTTGACGCTTATACCCATGTATTAGAACAATATTTAACTTATGTACATGAAGGTTTCCTTCAGGACAGAATTGCAGAAGGTATCCTACAAACCTTAATTGAGATTGGACCAAAAGTAGTAGAAAATCCTAAAGATTATGCGTTGGCATCTAACTTTATGTGGAGCTGTACTATGGCACTAAACGGATTAATTCAAAAAGGAGTTCCTCAAGATTGGGCAACACACATGATTGGTCATGAACTAACTGCTTTATACGGTATTGATCACGCTAGAACCCTTGCAGTAGTAGGACCAAACTTATATAGAGTAATGTTTGAAACTAAAAAAGGAAAATTAGCACAATACGGAAAACGTATTTTCAATTTAACGGGTACAGAAGATGAAATTGCTACTCAAGCTATTGAGAAAACAGTTGCATTCTTCCATACTATGGGAATGGATACTAAACTTTCTGATTATACAAAAGACTACGATAAAACAGCTGATTTTATAGTAAAACGTTTTGAAGAAAGAGGATGGTTGGGATTGGGTGAAAAACAAAACATCACTTTAGATAAGGTGAAATCAATTGTTGAAATGAGTTATTAACTAACTTAATTCCCGACTGTAAATTTCAGTTTAAAATAAAAAGGCGTCTTCCAATTTTATGGAAGGCGCCTTTTAAATTCAAAATATACTAACTAACTAATTCAATTCCTGTCTTTTTGTTAAAATATAAAACAATAGACAATCATAACGAAATTAGATTAGCTATATTGTATACAAAACATAAAATAATTAATTTATATTCAAAATATTAAGATTTTTTTATTTAAACCCTTGAAGACGTTAGGTTAGTCATCTAAATTTAATTTTTTTAATTAATTGTTTTTTAAGTACTTTTGATTAAATTCAATAAAAAAATGGCTGAGAATATAAAATTTGCAGTAATTGGTGGTGGAAGTTGGGCAACAGCAATTGCAAAAATGTTGTGTGTAAACCTATCTGAAATTTCGTGGTACATGCGTAACGAGACTGCTATAGAACACCTTAGAACTTACAAACACAATCCAAACTACTTAAGCTCAGTTGAATTTGATACCAAAAAATTAAAACTGACTAACGACATCAACGAAGCTGTCGCTTATGCTGATTATATCATATTTGCTATTCCATCTGCTTTTTTAGGAGCCGAATTAGAAAAATTAACAGTTTCACTTGAAAACAAAATTATTTTTTCTGCTATTAAAGGGATTGTTCCCGAAACAAGTTTAATTGTAGGCGAGCATTTTCATGTTAAATATGATATTCCTTATTATAATATTGGTGTAATTACAGGTCCATGCCATGCAGAGGAAGTAGCCCTTGAGCGTCTTTCCTATCTTACTATTGCTTGTGGAGATCCTGACAAAGCTAAAGTTGTTGCCAAAAATTTATCTGGAAACTATATCAAGACTAAGATTACTGATGACATTATAGGAACAGAGTACGCAGCAATGCTGAAAAATATTTACGCCATTGCAGCAGGAATCGCACATGGATTAGGTTATGGCGATAATTTTCAATCAGTTTTGATGAGTAACGGGATTCGCGAGATGAAAAAATTTATCAAAAAAGTCCATAAAATGAAACGTAACATTAATGATTCCGCTTATTTAGGGGATTTATTGGTAACTGGCTATTCTATATTTTCCAGAAACAGAATGTTTGGAAACATGATTGGCAAAGGCTATACGGTTAAATCAGCAATGATGGAGATGAGCATGGTTGCAGAAGGATATTACGCCACAAATAGTGCCTACAAACTCAATCAAGGATATGGTGCAAAAACTCCTATTATTGATGCTGTTTATGCCATCTTGTACGAAGGAAAGGATGCTAAATCTGTATTTAAGAAACTAACTGATAAATTGGATTAAATTCGAAAAATACTATAATAAATTTAAATAACTATAGCATGAGCGAAAGATGGAAATATCAAATTAAAACGGGAGGAATTTGGGGCTTATTTATGTCTGTTTTTATGCTTTTATTTGACATAAAAACGGTCACATTCGTCCAACAATTATCTCAACCAAGCTTTTATATTCGTGCCGTAGCTTACATCTTATTAGGCATATTTGTATTAGGGTATTTCACATGGAAATCTAAAATAAAACAACAAAATCGATAAATAATTTTTTGTTAGTACTGCAGAAAACAAAACTAAAATAAGATTTTATCGATTCAGAGTCACAAGTAAGAGAGCTTACAAGTGACAAAATATTATAGAGAATATTTATTCGAGAAGTTTTATCTAACAATAATACCATCAACAAATAAAATGGGTACTTTTTCATTTATAGCATTTGCTTTGAAAATGAATTTTTTATCGAATAATTTATTATCCATAAAAAAAGTAACCATAAACTCATTGTTAAGTGTTAAAACACTTTTTTCTATCATTTCTATTTTCACTACTGAAACAGCAGGAACTTCTACAAATGCGTGACGCAAGAGCGACGTTTTTTTCATTTCGCCATCTATAGTACCAAATGCTTTAGAAACGACCATGACACTTTCTATTAGAAAATCACTATCATTTACCAAATAGGCATACCAAACTTTCTCCATAAAATCGTCGCTCCATTCTTGAACTACGGCAAGGAAAACATTTTCTACTTCGGGGATTATGATGTCTTTTTTCATAAGTTAGTCATTAGGTCAAAGGTTTTAAAGACTTAAAGTCAAAAGAAAATCTATAACAGCTGTTTCTTTCGACTTTAAGTCTTTTTAACTTTCGACTAAATTGAAGATTTAAATTGTTCTAAGAAACGAACGTCGTTTTCGTAGAACATACGAATGTCGCCAATTTGATACAGCAACATCGCAATTCTTTCGATTCCCATTCCAAAAGCAAAGCCGTTGTACTCATCAGGATTAATACCACAGTTTTTCAGCACATTTGGATCAACCATTCCGCAACCCATGATTTCTAACCAACCCGTTCCTTTAGTAATTCTATAATCAGTTTCTGTTTTCAGCCCCCAATAAATATCAACCTCAGCACTTGGCTCCGTAAAAGGAAAGTAAGATGGACGTAGACGGATTTTTGATTTTCCGAACATTTCCTTAGTAAAATATAAAAGTGTTTGCTTTAAATCCGCAAAGGAAACATCTTTATCGATGTACAAACCTTCCACTTGGTGGAAAATACAATGCGAACGAGAGGAAACAGCTTCATTACGGAAAACTCTTCCCGGAGAAATCGTTCTAATCGGCGGTTTGTTATTTTCCATGTAGCGTACTTTCACAGATGAAGTGTGTGTACGAAGTAAAATATCTGGATTCGTTTGTATAAAAAAAGTATCCTGCATGTCCCGTGCCGGATGGTATTCTGGCAAGTTTAAAGCAGTAAAATTATGCCAATCATCTTCAATTTCTGGCCCTTCGGAAACATTGAAACCAATGTTCGAAAAGATATCTACGATTTGGTTTTTCACCAATGAAATTGGGTGACGAGAACCAATAATTGTTGGCTCAGCAGAACGAGTTAAATCGCCGTAAAAACCTTTACTTTCCTCTTTACTTTCTAAAGATTCTTGTATGGCTTTTACTTTTTCTTCGGCAGAAGTTTTTAGCAAATTAATTACTTGTCCAAACTCTTTTTTCTGATCATTAGGAACATTCTTAAATTCAGCAAAAAGTTCCTTTAGAAGTCCTTTACTCCCTAAGAATTTAATACGGAATGCTTCTAATTCACCTGTGCTCTGCGTTGAGAAAGCTTGTGCTTCACCAATATATTCTTTTATCTTGTCTATCATTTTCATTCCATAATTGAGAGTGCAAAAATAAGTAATTTGTT
>CBDUEE010000201.1:0-5097 GCA_965366105.1 uncultured Flavobacterium sp.
ACTCAGATACAGACACTACCAGCAATCCTAATGCTTTTGATAGAGCGGCACTTTTGACAAATTGGGCAGATAATATTATCGTGCCACGTTACGAAATTTATAAACAGAAAACAGTTCTGTTAGAAAGTGCCACAACTTTATTTTTTAATACTCCAAATACTGTAAATCTTGATTTGTTGAGAAATGCTTGGTTCGAGGCGTATAAATCATATCAATCAGTAGCGCTGTTTAATTTTGGTAAAGCAGAGGAAATTCGTTTAAATGAAATCAGCAATACCTATCCTACTGATGTTGCTGGAATCGAAAATAACATAGCATCTGGTAGCTATAATTTAAATTTGAATGCCCAATATGCAAAGCAAGGATACCCAGCAATCGATTATTTATTGAATGGATTAGGAACTGATGATGCTAGTGTTCTTAAGTTCTATACATCTAATGCCAACGCAGCAAAGTATAAAGACTATTTATCAGCAGTCGTAAAAAAAATTAATGATAATAGCACAGTCGTCCTTAATGACTGGAAGACAAGTTTTCGAGATACTTACGTTAAAAACAATGGTACCTCCGTTACAAGTGCAGTAAATAGCACAACAAATGCATTTGTGAAACATTTTGAAAAAGATATCAGAACCGCTAAAGTTGGAATTGCTGCAGGTAAATTTTCAAATGAAATTAAGTTTCCTGAAAAAGTAGAAGGGTTTTATAAAAATGATATTTCAAAAACCTTATTAAAAATTGCTATTCAGTCTTCTAAAGATTTTTTTAATGGAAAAAGTACTACTTCTGAAATAAATGGAGCAGGTCTGAAATCATTCCTTGACTATGTAAAAGCGGAGCGTGATGGTGTGCTTTTAAGTAGCACTATTAATAAGCAGTATGATGCGGTATTAAATTCAACTTCAGTATTGAACGAAAGTTTTTCCAATCAAGTAAATGCTGATAATTCAAAAATGTTACTTACTTATGATGCTATGCAGAAATTAGTTATATATACTAAGCTAGATATGATGCAAGCATTAAATATTTCTATTGACTATGTTGATGGAGATGGAGATTAATTATGAACAAAGCAATCAAAGATTATCTAAGTAAACAGTCATCAGCCGGAACGCTAGCTTTTTTTAGGCTGGCTTTTGGTTTAATGATGTGTTTGAGTTTACTTCGATTTGTTAGTTACGGATGGGTTGACAAATTTTACATTAAACCCTTATTTCATTTTACTTATTATGGATTTGAATGGGTTCGTCCTATTGGAATTTACACCTACTTAATATTTTTCATTGCATTTATCGCAGCACTAGGAATCGCACTAGGATATAAATATCGATTCTCAGCCTTAATTTTTTTTCTGAGTTTTACGTATATTGAATTGATGGATAAAACCACTTACCTTAATCATTATTATTTTATTTCGGTAATTAGTTTTGTTCTTATTTTTTTACCGGCTAGCGCATTTTTTTCAATAGATGCTTATCGAAATGCACAGAAAAGATTTGAGTATATTCCACGCTGGACGACAGATGTTTTAAAATTATTATTAGGGATTGTCTATTTCTATGCAGGTTTAGCTAAGATTAATTCCGATTGGCTTTTTAATGCCATGCCCTTAAAAATTTGGTTGCCTACCAATTCAAATTTGCCCTTTCTAGGAGATTTATTAAACGAGAGTTGGGTTCATTATGCGTTTAGTTGGAGTGGAATGATTTATGACTTAAGCATTCCTTTTTTATTGCTGTACAAACGAACGCGCTGGTTTGCATTTGTATTAGTTGTTATTTTCCATTTACTAACAAAAATATTATTTCCAATTGGGGTATTCCCATATATAATGATTGTAAGTAGTTTAGTGTTTTTTGAATCTTCTTTCCATTTAAAAATATTGAGAATAATTACCAAAGCATTGAACTTTAACATAGCAATGTTTGAAAACTCAAAAGTGTTTGTCGAAAATTTAGATTCATTTAGTCAAATAAAGCGTGTGATTTTGGGACTGTTTTTAGTTTTTCAATTAGTGTTCCCTTTTCGATACTTAGCCTATCCAGGTGAATTATTTTGGACTGAGGAAGGTTTTCGTTTCTCTTGGCGGGTAATGTTAATGGAGAAAGCTGGATATACAGAATTCAAAGTTGTTGATGCTCGTACAAAGCAAGAGATTTTGGTAATCAATCATCAATTTCTATCTGCTTTTCAGGAAAAACAAATGGCTTTTCAACCTGATTTTATTTTAGAATACGCACATTTTTTACATAATTATTACAAAAAAGCAGGTGTCAATAATCCTGAAGTGTATGTCGCTAGTTACGTTGCACTAAACGGTAGACTGAGTAAAACATATATAAATCCTTCCATAAATTTAGCTAAAGAATATGAATCTTTCCAACACAAATCATGGATTCTTCCATTTAATGACACTATCAAAGGTTTTTAAATTTTTTACAATTTTTTTATTTTCCACCTCGGTATTTTCACAAAATAAAATTTCTGGTTTTGTGCACGACGCGATGGGTAAAAAAATAGTAGCGGTAGAAGTCATTAATAGCAGTACCAATCAAAAAGGTACTACCGATGCTAATGGCTATTTTGAAATGATCGTTACAAATGAAGGATCTTACAATTTTCTATTTTATAAAGATAATTATGCTATTACAGATGAAGTGATTGTCGCACCTACCAATAATTTAGTAATTACTTTGCGTGCAATGAATTCACTTTCAGAGGTGATAGTAAGTAAGGAACGCGCTAAGGTATTTACATTAAATAAACTAAAGGATATTGAGGAAACAGCTATCTATGCTGGTAAAAAAACGGAGGTTATAGCAGTTTCTAACCTTTTGGCTAATAAAGCAACAAATAATGCAAGGCAAATTTATGCACAAGTAGTAGGGCTTACAATCAATGAAAGCTCGGACGGAGGTTTGCAATTAAGCATAGGAGGAAGAGGTTTAAATCCTAATAGAACCTCTAATTTTAATACGCGTCAAAATGATTATGATATTAGTGCAGATGTATTAGGATACCCGGAAAGTTACTACGCTACTCCAACTGAAGCTTTGGAAGAAATACAAGTTATTCGTGGTGCAGCTTCCCTTCAATATGGAACACAGTTTGGTGGATTAGTAAATTTTAAAATAAGAAAACCAGTTGATAAACCTATTGAGTTTTTGACGAGAAATACAATTGGGTCTCATGGGTTGTACACTAATTTTAGCAGTTTAAGTGGAACTTCAAAAAAATTCAGTTACTATACTTTTATAAACTATAAAAAAGGAGATGGTTTTAGACCAAACTCTGATTTTGAAAGTAAAAATTATTTTATAAACTTAAATTATCAATTCACTAAAAATACTTCTTTACACTTTGACTACACTTATTTTAATTACTTAGCACATCAAGCAGGAGGTTTAACAGATGAAATGTTTAATTCTAATTCAAATCAAAGCAATCGTGAACGAAATTGGTTTGGTGTAAATTGGAATTTATATGCGCTGCGATTCAAACATCATTTTGAACATAACGCTGATTTTTCTTTACAATTTTTTGGTTTAGATGCAAGCCGAAAAACAGTTGGTTTCCGTCCTAATAGAGTTTCTATTCCGGATGAGGTCGACACCGTACGAGATTTGATTACTGGAGATTTTGTTAACTGGGGAGCAGAAGCGAGATACCTTAAGAGGTATAGCATTAATGATAATTTAAGTGCTTTTTTGATAGGAGGTAAATATTACCAATCTAATAATACTGGCATTCAAGGACCAGGAAGTTCAGGAAGCAATGCTGATTTTAATTTATCTACAAATGAATTTCCTTTTTTCGAAAACCAATCTGATTATCATTATCCAAATCTAAATTTTTCCCTATTCGGTGAGAATATTTTTAAGATTAGTTCTAAATTTTCTATCACTCCTGGATTTCGAATTGAAAAAATTAGAACAGAGGCAAATGGTTCCTACAGAAAGATTAATCGAGATTTAGCAGGAAATATAATATTAGATGAAACTATTTTTGAAGAGAATGTCAAGGATAGAAATTTTGTTTTATTTGGTGTCGGACTAAGTTTTAAACCCAAAAATGGCATAGAAGTATATGGAAATATTTCTCAGAATTACCGATCTGTAACATTCAATGACATCCGAACTGTAAATTCTAATCAAGCAATCGCACCTGGCATTTCTGACGAAAAAGGATATACTTCAGATATTGGTATACGTGGGAATTTAGGAAATAAAGTAAGTTTCGATTCGAGTGTTTATGCATTGTATTACAATGACAAAATAGGAGAATATAATACTGAAATAGGTGGGCTTTTCTATCGTTATCGTGACAATATTGGAACGGCATTGACTTATGGCTTTGAGACCTTACTAAATTGGAATATAGCTGAAACATTCTTTGTGAAGTCAGATGATTTTTTGTGGAATGTTTTTACAAATGCAGCTTTTACAGGTTCAGATTATTTAAGATCAGAGCAAAAAGGAATTGAAGGAAAGGAAGTAGAATTTGTACCAATGTTAAATTTAAAGATAGGATCTGGTGTAGGATATAAAAACTTTATGGCGAGTATTCAATTTTCGTACGTTTCCTCTCAATTTACTGATGCTACTAATTCAAAGGTTGGTGCTAATGCAATAAGCAATGGTACTTCAGGGCAAATCCCATGTTACTATGTGGGCGATATATCTCTTTCTTATAAATGGAAGCAATTTAAGCTAGAAACGGGATTAACAAATTTTACCAATAATACCTATTTTACAAGAAGAGCTACTGGTTATCCAGGTCCAGGAATTATCCCCTCTGACCCCATATCTTTTTATACCACTTTAGAATTCAAGTTTTAATTTTTAATCTATTTATAATTGAAATTGTAACGACATAAATCATTAATCTCTATCTTTTTTCAACTAATTATTGCAATAAATTATTTCACTATAAACATTATCAGTTTATGGTAATTCAATTGCATTAAAAGAATAATTAATTAAAAAAAGCACAGTCGAAATTCTTCCTTAATTCTTTTATTAAAATTTGTTAGCTTTATAATTATTAGAAAGAAATTTTTTTTAGGCTAATCTAAACTATATATTCCTAAAATATACG
>CBDUEE010000202.1:0-5030 GCA_965366105.1 uncultured Flavobacterium sp.
ATTAAAGATTTAGCAAACAAAAATAAAGAAATAAAACTCTAAAAGAATTATTCCTACCTTTATAGTAGAAAACTCAACAATATTAAAAAATGTCACAAGATACAAAAGAATTAAAATTGGCTGTTCTCATTGATGCTGACAATGTTCCCTATAGTAATGTAAAAGGAATGATGGAAGAAATCGCTAAATTTGGAACACCAACCACCAAGCGAATTTATGCCGATTGGACCAAACCTAATGCAGGAGGTTGGAAAAGTGTTTTATTAGAACACGCCATTACACCAATTCAGCAATACAGCTACACGGTAGGTAAAAACTCTTCAGATTCAGCGATGATTATTGATGCCATGGACTTATTGTATTCAGACAAAGTAGATGGATTTTGTATTGTTTCTAGTGATTCCGATTTTACACGATTGGCAATTCGTTTGAGAGAATCTGGAATGAAAGTTATTGGAATTGGAGAACAAAAAACGCCTAATTCCTTTATTGTTGCCTGTGATAGATTTATTTATATTGAAGTTCTTGATGGTGCAATCAAGAAAAAAGCAAAGAAAGGTTCAATAGACACTAAAAAACCAGTGGGAAAAACTATCGAAAAAACTATCGAGAAACCCATTGAAAAAACTTTAAATAAAATAGACACGCACACTATAGAGCTTATAGAAACTACGATAGAAGATATTTGTGATGATGATGGCTGGGCTTTTCTTGGAGATGTAGGGAACCTTATTGTAAAGAGAAAACCAGAATTCGATCCAAGAAATTATGGTTTTACCAAACTAACTCCAATGTTAAAATCACTAACTGATATTTTAGAAATTGACGAAAGAGATTCTGACAAAAAAGGAATCAAGCATGTATATGTACGCTTGCGTTTCAGTTAAACTAATCTTCATATTCACTCTCAGAAAGGTGTAATTTATAAAAAATTTATAGCTTCAACTTTTATAATTAAAGCATCTTTCCTGTAATAACAAAATATGCTTTTAAAATATTAAAAGTATTAAAGCCGTAAAAGATTTAATATTCTTAGTATTTTAGAGGTTCAAACAACTTTAGCAATGAGACAAAAATTTTTTCTTTTCGGTATAGCAGCACTTATTACCAGTATTATTATTTATGTATTGTTTGATACAGGACTATTATTCATACTTTTTTTTGCGATACTACTCTTGATTGGTTATGCCAATAGTATTCAGCATAAACACGCTATTTTAATCAATTTTCCTGTACTGGGTTATTTTAGATATTTATTTGAAATGATCGCTCCTGAAATTCAGCAGTATTTTATAGAACGCAACACTGACGGCAAGCCTTTTTCAAGAAACCAACGTTCGCTTATATATCAAAGATCAAAAAATATTGATGCTACAACGCCTTTTGGAACACAATTAGACCTCAATCAATCGTGTTACGAAGGGATTAAACATTCTATTTTTCCTGCAATTGTCAATGAAGAACTTCCTCGTGTTCTAGTTGGAGGACCTGATTGTAAACAACCGTATTCTGCTTCATTATTAAATATCTCGGCAATGAGTTTTGGCTCGCTGAGTGAAAATGCTATCGTAGCTCTTAACAAAGGAGCGCTAAAAGGAAAATTTTATCATAATACTGGCGAAGGAGGCTTGACTGAATTCCACCTACAAGGAGGTGATGTTACCTGGCAAATAGGAACTGGATATTTTGGTTGCCGCGATGACAGAGGCGGATTTGACGGAGGTAAATTTACTGAAAAAGCCAATTTACCAGAAGTCAAAATGATTGAAATTAAATTATCTCAAGGTGCTAAACCAGGTCACGGTGGTGTTTTACCAGCTGCAAAAAATACGGAACAAATTGCTAAAATAAGAGGTGTATTACCCCATACTACTATCCTTTCGCCACCAGGACATTCGGCTTTTGCAGACACCAAAGGTTTAATAGAATTTATTGCAACACTGCGTCAATTATCAAATGGAAAACCAATAGGTTTCAAACTGTGTATTGGTAACACCAATGAATTTGAAAACATTTGTCAAGAAATGATCACACAAAACTGTTTTCCGGATTTCATAACTGTTGATGGTGCTGAAGGAGGAACAGGTGCAGCACCATTAGAATTTGTAGATGGCGTGGGAATGCCATTTGAGCCAGCACTTATTTTTGTCAATAAAACATTAGTTCGTTTTGAGATTAGAGATAAAATACGCATAGTAGGTAGTGGCAAAATAATTTCCGGACACTCTATTCTTAGAGCTGTTGCATTGGGAGCAGACATGTGTAATAGTGCTCGTGGATTTATGTTTTCATTGGGCTGTATTCAAGCTTTACGTTGCAACACCAATACTTGCCCTACAGGAGTGGCTACACAAGATAAAATGCTAATTAAAGGTTTGGTAGTGTCCGACAAATCAGAACGAGTTTATTATTATCATCAAAATACGCTGCATGCTGCAAATGAACTTCTGGCTGCAGCAGGTAAAAATAGTTTTGCTGATGTTGATATTAATATTTTTATGCGCGGCGATGAATTTGCACATTTATCTGACTTGTACTTTCCTGATAATTTAAAAAGCGTAACAAAATATTAAAATATGAGTAATAAAAATAAACAGATTTAGATTTGTTCCTATTGCTACCTAGGTTACATCATTCCTTTTTATAGTTAAAATTTTCGATACCATTTCATTACAATTTATAATCTACCTTTAAAATTAAATTTCAAAAATCATAAATATGCAACTTGTCTTTGCTTCGAATAACAAAAATAAAATATTAGAAATTCAAAGTATACTTCCTAAAACTATCCAAATACTTAGTTTAGAGGAAATTGGATGTTTCGAAGAAATTCCAGAAACTGCTGATACCATTGAAGGAAATGCTATTCTGAAAGCAGATTATGTGAGCCGTAACTATGGATACGATTGCTTTGCTGATGACACTGGTCTTGAAGTAGCAATTTTAAATGGAGCACCTGGAGTTTTCTCTGCAAGATATGCCGGAGAACAACGCGACTCAAATGACAATATGAATAAACTATTAGATGAATTATCTGATAAAAAAAATAGGGATGCACAGTTCAAAACCGTCATTGCATTGAACATAAAGGGTAAACAAGAATTATTTACGGGTATTGCTAAAGGCGAAATCACTTTAAAAAAAATAGGAAACAAAGGTTTTGGATACGATCCTGTTTTTCAACCCTTTGGTTACGAAGAAACTTTTGCTCAATTGTCATTGGAAATAAAAAATGAAATTAGTCACAGAGGAAAAGCAACACAAGAATTAATTAAATTTCTAAAAAGAACGCAATAAAATGTATAAAACATATCATTTTAGAACAAATTATCAGTTTGCAAATCATAATTTTGCACAAAATTGTGTAAATGAAAAACCTAAATTCATTATTAAAAACATAACATTCTGATAATCAAATCACAATAAAACATTAATTCTTGAAATAGCATTAGTATATATGGATTATTAACAGTAATTTTGCACCCTATTTTAAAAATACATATGAATAAATTTGAACAATTAGGATTGAGTGAATCGTTACTGAAGGCGATTTTAGATCTAGGATTTGAAAGTCCGACCGAAGTACAGGAGAAAGCGATTCCCCTATTATTGGAAAAAGATACAGATATGGTTGCGTTGGCTCAGACAGGGACAGGGAAAACGGCAGCTTTTGGTTTTCCAGTTATCCAAAAAATTGATGCTAACAACAGAAACACACAAGCATTAATTTTATCTCCAACACGTGAATTGTGTTTGCAGATTACCAACGAAATTAAAAACTACTCTAAATACGAAAAAGGTATTAATGTGGTAGCAGTTTACGGTGGAGCTAGCATTACAGAACAAGCGAGAGACATAAAGAGAGGTGCACAAATTATTGTGGCAACTCCAGGAAGAATGCAAGACATGATTAATAGAGGATTGGTTAACATTTCTCAAATTAACTATTGTATTCTTGACGAAGCTGACGAAATGTTGAATATGGGTTTCTACGAAGATATTGTAAACATCCTTTCGACTACGCCAGACGACAAAAACACATGGTTGTTCTCTGCAACAATGCCTGCTGAAGTAGCACGTATTGGAAAACAATTTATGAAAGACCCAATTGAAATTACAGTTGGTGCTAAAAATTCAGGTTCGGCTACTGTATCTCACGAATTTTACTTAGTAAATGCACGTGATCGTTACGAAGCTTTGAAACGTTTAGCAGATGCTAATCCAGACATTTTCTCAGTAGTTTTTTGTAGAACAAAACGTGATACACAAGCTGTTGCCGAAAAATTAGTTGAAGATGGATACAGCGCAGCCGCTTTGCACGGAGATTTATCTCAAGCGCAACGTGATGGTGTTATGAAATCTTTCCGTGGAAGACAAATTCAGATGCTTGTAGCTACTGATGTTGCTGCACGTGGAATTGATGTTGACAATATTACGCACGTAGTAAACTACCAATTACCTGATGAAATAGAAACTTATAATCACCGTTCAGGCCGTACTGGTCGTGCTGGTAAATTAGGAACTTCTATCGTAATTGTTACTAAAAGTGAATTGCGTAAGATTTCTTCTATCGAGAGAATTATCAAACAAAAATTCGAAGAAAAAACAATCCCTTCTGGAATTGAAATCTGCGAAATTCAATTGTTGCACCTAGCTACAAAAATTAAAGATACTGAAGTTGATCACGAAATTGACAACTACTTGCCTGCAATTAATAGCGTTCTTGAAGATTTATCGAAAGAAGAATTAATCAAGAAAATGGTATCGGTAGAATTTAACCGTTTTATCAATTATTACAAGAAAAACAGAGACATTTCTTCTCAATCTGGCGAAAGACGTGAGCGTGATGACAGAGATGGTGCTCCAAGAGAAAATAATAATGGTGGTGCTACAAGATATTTTGTAAACATCGGTTCAAGAGATAACTTCGATTGGATGTCATTAAAAGACTACTTGAAAGAAACATTAGACTTAGGTCGTGATGACGTTTTCAAAGTAGACGTAAAAGAAGGTTTCTCTTTCTTTAACAC
>CBDUEE010000203.1:0-5008 GCA_965366105.1 uncultured Flavobacterium sp.
TTAAGTTCAGTTATTTGTTGTATGATAGATCTATTTTTTATGACAGTATAGATAAAATTGTTATTACTGGAAACAAAGATTTTAATCATTTTCAGTATGGAACATATATATCAGTAGGATATAATACGGTGAATTTATATGCTTATTATGGTTTGAATCCGTTGTTTAAATCAGCAAAAATAAATGACGAGTCTGTTAAAATGAAGTCGCTCAACTTTGGGATTATTTTCTACATCTTATAATCTGAAGCATAATTAAGAGTTGAAAACAGTGTTAGAGTTTATGAATTCTGAATGTTATTTTGACTCAAACTGATCCTGTTTTTTTCTGTTTACTACAATTTTATTTAGAAGTAATTTAAATCTACTCAGATGATTTAGGAAAGGCTTTCAACTCCTCTATTTTAATTATAACCACAGCATTAACAAGAGAAATTGCGGAACAGCTCCCAGAAAAAATCCCAGAACTAGTTCCTTAAAGGTGTGAGCATTCATTTCTAATCTTGAAGATGCTATAATGCCATTGAGTAGAATTAGTGTTGTAATTGTTGCAATATTCTGAATTCGAAGGTGCAAACTTAATCCAATTATAAAAATCGTCAAAGAGCTAATGGCAATCATGTGAAGACTTGCTTTGACTTTTATAAATAATAGTATCAAGGCTAATAATGTACTCAAAAGGCCTGCTAACAAGAAAAAGTGTAATTCGGGATAACGATCGATAGTAATGCTTTTTCGGACCAATAAAATTATCAAGAAGCAATGGATAACCAATGGAATCTTACGTTGAGCTATTTTAGCAATCATTATAGTGTCGATATTTCCTGTTGCTCGTAAAAGCAAAAACACTAATCCGGGAATAATAATAGTTACAATTACAACTTGGAACAAAACGAATATTTTTTCTTGAATAACAAAATCAGTACTATTATAAAAAAGATAAAATAGCGTGGCTAGTGCCGGGATGAATATCGGATGAAAAATATAGGAAAATAATGGGAGTATTTTTTTCAAGAGTTTAAGTTTCGTTATCAAACAAATATAAGTGATTTATCAAAATTAGTACAACTTATTATTGTTGTTTCTTGCTCGTGAAGGAATGTTTGTCTTATGGAAGTAAATCTAGTATTTTATATTATTTAAAAGTTCAAAACTATACAATCATAGAAAAAAAGGAAAAACAGAACTAAATTATTTGGTTTAGATAGTCATGGTTTACTATTGTTATGCGCTGCCAATTTTGAAGTTTTTAAAATCGATTATTCTATTTTTCAAAATATAGTACTGTGTTTTATCTTGCTCTTAAATAAAATAAATTTAGATTTTATTCTGAAAGAATGGTTATAATTATGCTATATCTAATGCTTCGTTTTGAAAAGAAGTGTTATTTTTGATAAAGTTTTTTTTATATAGAATTACTGCAAAAGCATTTTCTTTAGGAATTAAATCCATCTCAATATCTTCTAATTTCATGAATCCAAAAATACTAAATAGCATTCAAAAAATCCCGTCAAAGTGTATCGAAAATCATTTTGATACAGCCTTAGATTCAGTTTCTATTGATAGTCGTTCTTTGCAAAACGGCGCTCAAACCTTATTTTTTGCATTGGTAGGAGCAAATACTAATGCACATTTTTATATCAAGGATTTAATAGAAAGTGGTGTTCGCAATTTTGTCGTTACTTATATTCCGGAGGATTGTGCGACGAAAGCTAATTTTTATGTGGTTGAAGATACATTAGTGGCCTTACAGGAATTTGCTTCACAATATCGCAGTCTATTTGATTTTCCTGTTATTGGTCTTACAGGAAGTAACGGTAAGACAATTGTAAAAGAGTGGTTGAATTTTTTATTAAGTCCGGACTATAATGTTATACGAAGTCCTAAAAGCTATAACTCACAAGTTGGTGTTCCATTATCTGTAATTGCTATCAATGAGCAACACAATCTCGGAATTTTCGAAGCCGGAATTTCTGCTAGTTCAGAAATGAAAAAACTAGCAAAAATTATCAAACCTACGATTGGTGTTTTAACAAATATAGGTTCTGCTCATGATGAAGGGTTTCAGAATTTAGAAGAAAAAACAAAAGAGAAAATGTCGCTTTTTGAAAATTCAGAAATTGTCATTTATCAAATGAGTCAAAGCATAGATTCTTTTACTTTTACAAAAGCAAAAAAATTCACTTGGAGTTTTGTTACTAAAAATGCGGATGTTTTTGTGGTGAAGAAAACGATTTTAGACCAAACAGTTTTGAATGTTCACTATGGAAATAAAAAATTTGATATAAAAATACCATTTCAAGATGAAGCTTCCGTCGAAAATGCAATTTCGTGTTTGATGGTTTTATTGTATTTTAAATACGATTATTCAACAATTCAAAACCGTATGCAATTGTTGTATCCGGTAGAAATGCGTTTAAAAGTGAAGAACGGAATCAATAATTGCAGTATTATCGATGATAGTTACAGTTCTGATTTTCAATCGCTAAAAATCGCTTTGGATTTCCTCGAAAGTCAGAAACAGTCTGATAATAAAACAGTAATCTTATCTGATATTTTTCAAAGTGGCTTGTATAAAGAAGAATTGTATTCTAAAGTTTCGGATTTAGTTATTTCTAACAACATTAGTCGAGTTATAGGAATAGGAGAAACGATTTCAGAATTCAAACATAAATTTACGAACTGTATTACTTATAAAAACACTGCAGATTTTATTGCAGATTATGAAAATCTAGACTTTAGTAATGAAACCATTTTGATAAAAGGAGCAAGATCTTTTCAATTTGAAGAAATTGTTTCACTTTTAGAAGAGAAAACACATGAAACAGTGCTAGAAATTAATTTAAATGCGATAAGCCACAATTTGAATTTCTATAAATCGAAGTTAAAACCAGCAACCAAAATAATGGTTATGGTGAAAGCTTTCGGATATGGAAATGGTGGATTTGAAATCGCTAAATTGCTCGAACATCATAAAGTAGATTATTTAGGAGTGGCTTTTGCCGATGAAGGAATTGCATTGAAAAGCTTGGGGATTCAGTTGCCCATTATGGTTTTGAATCCTGAGAACACTAGTTTTAGTGCCATTATCCAGCATCAGTTAGAACCCGAAATTTATAGTTTAAAAGGCCTCCGCGCTTTTCTTAAAATAGCAGCTCAAAAAGAATTAAGTCAGTTTCCTATTCATATAAAATTAGATACAGGAATGCATCGTTTGGGTTTTGAATCTAATACCATCGATGAATTGATAACTGCTTTAAGGGGAAATAAAACCGTTAAAGTGCAAAGCATCTTGTCACACATGGCCACAAGCGATGATCTATTGCACAAAGGTTTTGCACAATCACAAATTGATTTGTTCGAAAAGTTATCTTCAAAATTGATGACTGAATTACAAATAAAACCGATTCGTCATATATTAAATACATCGGGAATTACTAATTATCCAGATTCTCAATATGATATGGTTCGATTAGGAATAGGTCTTTACGGAGTATCAAATGATATTCAAGAGCAGAAAAAATTGGAAAATGTAGGGACATTAAAATCTATTATTTCTCAAATTAGAACTATTCCTGCAGGAGAAAGTGTAGGTTATGGGAGGAGATTCATAGCCGGGAAACCAACTAAAATTGCCACAATTCCTATTGGATATGCAGATGGAATTTCAAGAGGTTGGGGAAATGGAGTAGGTTTTGTAACCGTTAAAAATCAAAAAGCTGCAATTTTGGGAAGTATTTGTATGGATATGCTCATGGTCGATTGTACAGAAATTGATTGTAAAGAAGGAGATGCAGTGATAGTTTTTGGAAAAAGTCCGACTGTAAATTACATTGCTCAACAATTAAACACTATTCCGTACGAAATCCTAACAAGTATATCTCAAAGAGTAAAACGCGTTTTTTATCGGGAATAATCGTTTTTTTAATCTAAAATATTCAAATGTTAATTTTTTAACTATTTTTGTTTTTACAAAAAAAGACACGTCTAATAAAAAAAAGAAATTATGGGATTTTTTAGTGATTTTAAAGCATCTTTGATGAAAGGGGATGTATTAAGTTTAGCAACAGCGGTTGTTATTGGTGGTGCATTTGGTAAAATTGTAGGATCAGCTGTAGATGATGTTATAATGCCAATTGTAGGTTTAATAACTGGAGGAATAGATTTTACACAAAAATTTGTTACCCTTGACGGAAATTCTTACCCGGATTTAGCGGCTGCAAAAGCGGCTGGAGCTGCTGTAATTACTTATGGAAATTTAGTGCAGGCAATTATCAATTTTGTGATTATTGCGTTCTTTATTTTTGTTGTTTTAAGAGCTGCTGAAAAAGCTAGAAAAAAAGAAATTGTTGTTGTTGCTGCTCCAGCTGGACCTACACAAGAAGAATTGCTTACTCAAATTAGAGATTTGTTGAAGAAGTAATTACTACTTCATTATATATTTAACTTAACCGTTTCTTTATTGAAACGGTTTTTCTATTTTATATTGTTAAGGTCTTCCTGCAAAGTTTACAAAACCTTGTACGTATAACAGGGGATTAAAAAAGGATCTTGCAAGAAATTGTCTTATACTGTTCTGATTTCTCTGCAAGGTTTTTAAAATCATGTAGGTAATAAAAGCAATAAAAACGATACCTACAAGGGCGAAAAAAAGACCTTGCAGGAAATCAAAATGATTGAAAAATTTGTTTTTAATCTTAACTAACAGTCTCATTTTTATAATCGAGTAATTTTTCAAGCAATTCATTCATCTCATTGATTGTTTTTGGATGCGGAATTTTGTTTAAAAAATAAACAATTCAGCCAAAAAAGTATTTAAAAGTTACACTTTAATTCTAATCTAAATTTCATATAAATCCATTGGTTGCTTTCATACCAATTCTATAATTCTAAAATTTTTAATTGTTTAATTTGTAACATTTTGTTATTTTTTGTGAATGCCCTTGTTTTGATTTGAATATTAGTTACTTTTGACATTCAAATTTTATATTCAATAATAAATATATACT
>CBDUEE010000204.1:0-4963 GCA_965366105.1 uncultured Flavobacterium sp.
ATTAGTTAACACATTATAAGAAAAAGAAACGATGAACAGGGTTTTAATTAAGAATGCCAAAATAGTAAATGAAGGAGTGATTTTTGAAGGCGATGTATTAATTGAAAATGACTTAATTGTTGAAATTTCAGAAAACATTAGTGCTAAATCTGGCGATTGTAAAATTATTGATGCCGAAGGGAATTATTTAATTCCAGGTGCTATTGATGATCAAGTTCATTTTAGAGAGCCAGGATTAACACATAAAGGCGATATTGAATCTGAATCGAAAGCTGCAGTTGCGGGAGGAATTACTTCTTATATCGAACAACCCAACACGGTTCCTAATGCGGTTACGCAAGAAATATTAGAACAAAAATATGAGTTGGCGGCTCAAAAATCGTATGCAAACTATTCTTTTATGATGGGTGCCACCAATGACAATCTTGAGGAAGTTTTAAAAACAAATCCAAGGAATGTTGCTGGAATTAAAATATTCTTAGGTTCTTCAACAGGCAATATGTTGGTGGATAATGAAGCCACTTTAGAAAAAATATTCTCCAGTACACCTATGCTTATCGCTGTTCATTGTGAAGATGAAACTACGATCAGAAATAATTTAGAGAAATACAAAGAAGAATATGGAGATGATATTCCTGTTACAGTGCATCACTTGATTCGCAGTGAGGAAGCATGTTACATTTCGTCTTCTAAGGCAGTTGCATTGGCTAAAAAAACAGGTGCACGCCTGCATGTATTTCATCTTTCTACGGCCAAAGAAATGGATTTGTTTACCAATAAAATCCCATTAGAAGATAAAAAAATTACAGCTGAAGTTTGTGTTCATCATTTATGGTTTACCAATGATGATTATGCTACAAAAGGCAATTTGATCAAATGGAATCCTGCCGTAAAAACGGCCAATGATAGAAAAGTATTGTGGGAAGCATTACTTGATGGTCGTATTGATGTAATTGCTACAGATCACGCCCCACATACTTTAGAGGAAAAAAATAAATCCTACCTGAACGCGCCTTCTGGAGGTCCGTTGGTGCAACATGCAGTTGTAGCAATGTTTGAAGCATTTCATCAAGGAAAAATAAGTGTAGAGAAAATCGTAGAAAAGATGTGTCACAATCCTGCTAAAATATTCAAAATTGAGAAACGTGGTTTTATCAAAGTTGGGTATTATGCTGATTTAGTTATCGTAAATTCGGGTTTGCCTTGGAGTGTAAAAAAAGAAAATATAATAGCAAAATGTGGCTGGTCCCCTTTTGAAGGATTTACTTTTAAATCTAGAATTACGCATACTTTTGTAAACGGTCAATTAGTATATAATGCTTTTAATGTAAAAGATATTCGCGTTGGTAAACGTTTATTGTTCGAGAGATAAAATTTGGATAGATGAAAAAAATAGTACTTTTTTTAGCAATACTTACTCTTTTCATAAGTTGTAAAGAGGAAGCAGTCAAAAAACCAGAACGTCTTATAGATAAAGATGTTATGGTTGATATTATGTATGATATATCAATTTTGGATGCTATAAGATATCAAAACCCAACTTCTATAGATAGCTTTAAGATAAATGCAAGAGATTTTGTTTATAAAAAATATAAAGTGGATAGTGTTCAGTTTGTTAAAAGTAATATTTATTATTCATCAGATTATCAGGATTATAAACTAATGTTTGATCAAGTTAACAAGCGTATAGACAGGCAAAAAAAAGTTACAGATTCTTTAATTAAACTAGAGGAAAAGAAATTAAAAAAGGTTAAAAAAACAAAATCCACCAAATTAAAATTAATTACGGATACTTTAGTAAGAGAAAAAAAACAATTTATAAAGAAAAGATTGGTTAAGGAATCTGCGATAAAAAAAGAGTCTTTAAAATAGAGTAGAATTAAACTTTAAGTTTTAAAATTTCTTTAATGTATTGGTGAATATCCGTAAATTCAGTATTCAAAGTATCTTTAATTTTTTGATTTGAATATAAGTTTTTAGAGTAAGATGCTTTTGCGGTCGCTTTTGTAAATTGTCTTTTTTGTCGAAACACCAATGAAGCAATTGAATCTATTCTCCATACTATTTCCATAAAAAAAGGTTTTGCATGTTTTGTTGGTCTTTTTACTTGCAATGCATCGGCAATACTATTCAATACGGCTCTAAAAGTGATGTTCTCGCCAATAAGAGTAAATCGCTCGTTTTTGACATCGCTATTCATTAATTCCCGAGTAATTCGAACCACATCGCTTACGGCAATAAATCCAGTAGATCCAAGTGTATAAAATGATAATCCATCAGCTACTTTTTTGAAGAGCTTTCCGCTTCCTTGCTCTTGAAAACCAGGTCCTATTATGACACCTGGATTTACAATTAGGATATTTAATCCTTCTTGTTGGCCACGCCAAATCTCCATTTCAGCACCATATTTAGAAATCGCATAATCACTATGCGGTTTCTCAGGATTCCATTCTGTTTTCTCGGTAATAATCGTTTCGTGTGTTGCTAAATCACCAAGAGCTGCTATAGAACTCACATAACACAACTTTTGAATTTTATAGCTCAAACAAAAATTGACAATATTAGCTGTTCCTTCTATATTAATTTTCCGAATTTTTTCTTCATCTTTTGGATCAAATGAAATAATTGCAGCACAATGATATACTTGACTAATTCCGTTAAAAGCATGTTCTAAAGAAGGAACATCAATGATGTCAGCTTTGAGCCATTCGATCGCATCAAATAAAGTAGTTTTATTGTATAACTGGAAAAGCGACTTAGTTTTTTCGATGCTTTCGGAAGTTCGATAGATTGCCCTAATCTGCTTGCTCCCGAGATCTCGAGATTCAATCAAATGAAGTAATAAATGTGCGCCTACTAAACCAGTTCCTCCTGTTACTAAAATCATTTTGTAAATGTACTAAAATCAAATTCAATGGCAATAACGAGGATAAAAATCAGTGATAATAGCAATATTAAAAAATTTTAAATTTCAGTTGGTTTATTTCTCTTTTCAAGCCATTACTTCTTTATTACAATTTCATTTCCATTATTTATTTTTGAAATGACTATTGAAATTGATTTTTGCCATTGATATTATTATCTTTGTGGAAATTGATTAAAAACATGAAAAATTTTATTGAAGAAGTGACTTGGAGAGGAATGCTCCACGATGTTATGCCAGGCACAGAAGAACATTTGATGGAACAAATGCGTGTGGCGTATGTGGGAATTGACCCAACTGCGGATTCATTGCATATAGGACATTTAGTTGGAGTAATGTTATTGAGACATTTCCAGCTTTCTGGACATAAACCATTAGCATTAATAGGTGGTGCGACTGGAATGATAGGTGATCCATCAGGGAAATCAAATGAAAGAAATTTATTAGACGAACCAACTTTACGTCACAATCAAGAAGCAATTAGAGCGCAATTGAGCCGTTTTTTAGACTTTACTTCAGATGCAGCTAATGCTGCTGAATTAGTGAATAATTACGACTGGATGAAGAATTTTTCTTTCCTAGATTTTATTCGTGATGTGGGTAAACATATCACTGTCAATTATATGATGGCTAAAGATTCAGTAAAGAAACGTTTGACTTCTGAGGCTGCCGAAGGAATGTCATTTACGGAGTTTACCTATCAATTAGTTCAAGGATATGACTTCTTGCATTTGTACAGAGATAAAAAGTGTACGCTTCAAATGGGTGGAAGTGACCAATGGGGAAATATCACTACGGGAACGGAATTAGTGCGCAGAATTGCAAGCGGAAAAGCGTATGCTTTGACTTGTCCTTTGATTACAAAAGCAGATGGAACTAAATTCGGGAAGTCTGAAGGAGGGAATATCTGGTTGGATTCGGCAAGAACTTCACCTTATAAATTTTACCAATATTGGTTGAATACTTCAGATGTAGATGCAGAGAAATACATTAAAATTTTCACTTTTTTATCGAAAGTAGAAATTGAAGATTTAACAGAAAAGCATAGAGAAACACCACATTTGCGTTTGTTACAAAAACGTTTGGCTGAAGAGATTACGATAATGGTGCATTCAGCCGATGACTTAGAAAATGCTACAAAAGCATCTACTATTTTGTTCGGAAATTCAACTTCAGATGATTTGAAACAATTGGATGAAGCTACTTTTTTAGATGTTTTTGATGGTGTTCCGCAAGCTGAAATTGCAAGAACTGAAATAGAAGAGGGAATTGATATTATTTCAGTTTTAAACGAAAAAACAGGCTTTTTTAAATCAAATGGTGAAGCAAGACGCGCTTTGACTGCTAATTCTATTTCAGTAAATAGAGAGAAAGTAGCTGAAGATTTTGTGTTGTCGACTAAAGATTTAATCAACAATCAATTTGTTCTGTTGCAAAGCGGTAAGAAGAATTATTTTGTAGTTAGAGTAGTTTAATTTCATAACTTTACTTTAAATATTTAAAATTATGGAAACACAATTTTTAACGGATAAAAAAGGAAATAGAACGGCTGTTGTTTTGCCTATAAAGCAATACAATAAAATGATTGAAAAATTGGAGGATTTAGAAGACGTTCGTCTTTATGATGAAGCCAAAAAGGAGGATGATGGGTATCGAATTTCATTTGAAGATTATTTGAAAACAAGGGAAGCTAAAAAGTCAAATGTATAACATTGATTTTCCAAAAAAGCGCAGAAGAAGTTAGATAAGTTATCAGATGATATAGCTAATCCAATATTATTTGCGATTGGAAGTTTATCAAAAAATCCCAGACCTTCAGGTTATAAAAAGTTAAAAGGAAGAAAAGGATATAGAATACGTGTTGGAGATTATAGAGTGATTTATGAAATAATTGATGATATTCTTTTGATCGATGTAGTAGATTTAGGTCATCGAAAAGATATTTATGAGTAAGATTTACAACACCATCAAATTACATCCACGAATATCAGAATTATCAAAACGTCCCAATACCTCGAAAGAGTTGTTGGGATTTTTTTT
>CBDUEE010000205.1:0-4949 GCA_965366105.1 uncultured Flavobacterium sp.
GCTCAATAGCGTCGTTTATTACGTCATGGGCATTATGTGATTCTTTGATTATATCTAATTCTTTCTTCTCTAATTTAGAAATACGCAACACATTTTCTACTTGTGCATGCATCCGTTTATTCTCGTCTTTTATCATCTGGAGATAGCGTAAAACCTTCTCTTTGTCATCGATTATTTTTGGATTTCTAATGGCATCAAGAGCTAAATTAATTGTTGCTATTGGAGTTTTAAACTCATGCGTCATGTTATTTATAAAATCATTCTTAATTTCAGAAATTTGACGTTGGCGAATTAATTGATTTAAGGCGCTAGAATAAGCGATTAAAATAATAAGGGTAAAAACAATAGAAAGCACCGTAATACTTACCAATTCCGATAATAAAAATTTCTTCTTATATGGAAATGTAACTAATAAATGGTATTTACTATTCCCTTCATTATCAGAAAAAATTGGAATAGAATAGGTCGCATCTTTATCGTACTTAAAATCGCTAGATTTTACATTAGTAGCTAAATTGTTACTGTAAACACTAAACTCAAATTTAGTATTTACCCCTGACTCTTCTAATTCTTTTCTTATTAGCTTGCTTAGCGTTTCTTTTGTAACTCGCTCTTGAATAGGTAATACAGAAGCATAATCTTTATAATATATTTCAAATGAGGCATTGTCTAACACATCTAAATTACCCATTTTTTCAATTCGAACATCAGGTATTAGATTTTGAGAAACTCCAGATTTATCAATCGATTTATTATTATAAACTTCAGTAACACGCTTAGAACTAAAGCTTCTAAATTTTTCGCTATCAAATTTCTTATCAAAGAACGTAGGTGAAATATTAAAATCCTCAGAACTTATACTATTAGAATATACTATTGTTTTATTAGTCTTCGGATTTTTTTGCACATAATAGAATTCCATTATATCGTCCTTTTTCGGGACTTTTCCTGTACTATCTTTATAGTGATTTATCTTATCATAAAAATTATAAGCTTCTTGTTTCTGAATTTTATCAGCCACATTACCAATAACTTGCTTTACATGAAATTTAAATTGCTCATCATTATTCTTGAATGAGGTATTAAACCAATACACCTGAACAAGAATAATCCCAATTAGGGATAAGCTCATCAATAAAACAAGTAATCTAAAAAAAAGTTTATTCATCGTAACAAAATTAGTATTTTAACAATATATTAAATAATACATTAACCAAACATTAACACCTATGTGTGTTTTTGTTTAATCTCTAAAATTTTAAGAATTTCATCAACTTTAAGTTTTGCTGTTTCAATAGCTATATTTTCGATCACAAAATCACTTTTTAAAATTCGTTGTTCATCTGTCCATTGTGCACCCATTCTTTTTAATATAAGTTCACGAGTTGTTTCATCACGTTTTATAACACGCTGGATCCTTGTTTCTACTGGTGCTGTTACCGTAACAATAAAATCACAGTTTTTATAATTTCCACTTTCAAATAAAATAGCAGCTTCATAAATAACGAAAGGCTCCTTTTTATTTTTTACAAGCCACTCTTTAAAATGACTTTTTACTGCAGGATGAACAATTGCATTGAGTAATTCTAATTTTTCAGGTTCATTAAACACAATTTTAGCAAGCTTTTCTCTAATCAACTTTCCTTGTTCAAAAATAGAATTACCAAATATATTTTTAATAGCATCTATAATCTCCTTAGTTTGCATCAACTTTCTCGCTTCATCATCAGCAATATATATTGGAATACCAAAAGAATTAAAATAATTAGCAACAGTTGTTTTTCCACTTCCAATGCCACCCGTTAAACCTATAATTTTTGTCATATTATATTTTAAAAAATAATTCAGGAAAAGCTTCTTGCGGTCTTTGTTTTAAAATTATTACTTTAAAATAAGATTTTATAAATCCGATTCCGTATCCATAAAATTGTTTCCAAACTGCTATTAAGGAAAAATAACCAATTTTAATACTTTTATTCTGATAAGAAGATACCAAAAATAGTACCAAAAAATAACTAAAATAAAGCTGAAGCAGATAATCAAAATTATAAATTAGTAGTAATACAATTGAAATAGCAAAACCAATGATAAACACTGACGGAAAAAAGAAAGTTAGTTTATTGTATTTTGGATACCAACTATTAAGTATTGGTCTTGCTTTACCAAATTTATTTACTTGAACGGAGAATTTATCCCAATCTATTCGTCGTTTGTGATAAACATAAGCGTTTGGAAAAAGTTTCGTTTCAAAACCCAAGTTCCACAAACGAATCGATAAATCTGGATCTTCGCCAGGATGAATATTTCCAAAACCTTTTGATGCATCAAAAGCTTTTTTAGACAATCCCATGTTAAAACTTCGGGGTTGAAACTTACCAATTTTTTCAGAGCCACCTCTAATTCCACCTGTTGTAAGAAACGAAGTCATGGCAAAATTTATTGCTTTCTGTATATCAGAAAAACTATCTAAAGCCTTATCTGGCCCTCCAAAACAATCTACATAATTTTGTTTTAAAGCTTTATCAACTTCCACTAAATACTCTTTTGGAATAATACAATCCGAATCAAAAATGATAAAGTAATCTCCTCTAGCCTTTTTCATTCCGTAATTTCTAGAATCACCAGGTCCGGAATTAGCCTTATAATAATACGAAATATCGAGTCGATCTCCATATTTTTGAGCAATATCCTTACATACTAATTTGGAGCCATCTTCTACAAGTACAATTTCAAATATTTCTTGGTAGGTAGAATGAGTTAAACTTTCTAAAAGCTCGTCAACTTCATCTGGTCTATTATAAACAGGGATTATTAAGGAAAATAACATAAATTAGATGTGGTATTATTTTTATTTTTTTAGTCTTGAAAATTTTAACAAATATAATATTTATCCATAAAAAAACCACCAACTAATAGTTGATGGTTTTCAAATAGTTTTTGTCTTAATTCTAAAATTTCAATATTTGAATTTTAGAATTAAGCTATACTTTCAATATTTACCACTTCATTTGTATCTGCTTTATAATTTACTCCTGCAACATCAAAGCCAAATAGGTTGTAAAAATCTTTTCTATACCCTTCTAAATCACCTATTTCAGCAAGATTTTCAGTTACAGCATCAATCCACAATTTAGCAACTTTTGCCTGTACATCAGGACGCATTTCTAAATCGTCAATACGAATTCTTCCTTTTTCATCTACTGGAACTTCATTTCCTGTATATAATCTTTCTTGATACAAACGCTGAATTTGCTCTATACAACCTTCGTGAATTCCTTCTTCTTTCATTATTTTGTATAATAATGAAATATACAACGGAATTACTGGAATAGCTGAACTTGCTTGTGTTACCAATGCTTTATTTACAGAAACAAATGCTTTTCCGTCAAGATCAGCTAACTTTTCAGTAATTGCAAATGCAGTTGCTTCCAAGTGATCTTTGGCACGGCCAATAGTTCCTTTTCTATAAACTGCTTCAGTTAATGATGGTCCAATATAAGAATAAGCAACTGTTGTAGCACCTGGAGCTAATAAATTTTCAGCTTTTAATGCATCAATCCACATTGACCAATCTTCGCCACCCATTACTGCTACTGTATTTTCAATATCATCGTCACCACATGGTTCGATTGAAATTTCAGAAACTTTACCAGAATGAAAATCCACGGTTTTGTTTGTAAATGTTCCGCCTATTGGTTTCAAAACAGAACGGTGCAATATGCCTGTTGTAGGATGCATACGAACGGGAGAAGCTAAACTATAAATAATTAAATCTACCTGACCTAAATCCGCTTTTATTAAATCTATTGTTTGTTTTTTTATATCATTCGAAAAAGCATCTCCATTAATGCTTTTTGCATATAAACCTACTTTATGCGCTTCTTTTTCGAAAGCGGCAGAATTATACCAACCTGGTGATGCTGTTTTTCCTTCAGCTGGTTCTTTTTCAAAAAATACACCAATTGTAGCTGCATCACAACCAAAAGCACTTGTAATTCTAGAAGCCAAACCAAAACCAGTTGAAGCCCCAATTACTAAGACCTTTTTTGCTCCGTCAATTGCTCCTTTAGATTTTATATATTCTATCTGATTTTTAACATTTTGAGCACATCCGTCTGGGTGAGATGTTGTGCAAATAAATCCTCTCATTCTAGGTTCTATAATCATATTTGGTATTCTTTAAATTTAGTGTTTTGTATAATTTTTTAAGTTTCCGCCAAATGCTGCCAAAAGGAAACAAATATAAAGGAAAATATTAGTTGAGCAAGGCTTTTGCATGATTTAAGGCTGATTCTGAAACGACAGTTCCAGATAGCATTTGGGCAATTTCAACTACTCTATCTTCCTGATTTAATAACTTTAACTCCGATTGCGTATCATTACCAACAGTTGACTTTGATACTTTGAAATGCGCGTCCCCTTTAGCAGCAATTTGTGGTAAATGTGTAATAGCAAAAATTTGCATCTCGGTACTCATTTCCTTCATGATTTCACCCATTCGAATAGCTATTTCGCCAGAAACTCCCGTATCAATTTCGTCGAAAATTAAAGTAGGTAGTTTTGAATATTGTGCTAATATCGCTTTGACAGCAAGCATAATCCTTGACATTTCTCCTCCTGAAGCCACTTTTTTAAGCAAGCCAAAATCTGTTCCTTTATTTGCAGAAAATAAAAACTGAAGTTCATCTTTACCATTATTAAAATAGGTTTCGCTACTATTAATGTCAATTTTGAAACGCACATTTGGCATTCCTAAAGTTCCTAAAATCGCAATTAATTTTTGAGACAAAACAGGAATTGAAGAAACTCTATTTTTATGAATTCTTTCAGATAGAGTATCTAATTCAAGTGTTTTTTGATTAATACCACTTGTTAATACCGAAATTTCTTCTTCTATATTTCCAAGCTCTAAAACTAAGTTTTCTAGTTTAGTTTGAATTTCCAACAAT
>CBDUEE010000206.1:0-4937 GCA_965366105.1 uncultured Flavobacterium sp.
ATTTTTGGAGTGCGTGCTTCCTATCCTCTTTCTGAACTATACCTGAATAAACCAAAAGTGAGAGCGGCAAAACTGAGTCTTGAAAAAGAAGAATTAGAACATCATGATACTGATGATAAAATACGACAACAAGTTTATGAATCCTATTTGCGTTTTAAGGAAGGACTTGTTAGGATTGATGTAGCCAAAGCAGATGTAAATCAATCTAAAGAAAATGCCCGAATTGTAAATGAAAATTATTTTAATCAGGCATCCTTAATCACCGATCTTCTCGATGCGAATGTTCAGTTATTACAAAGTCAATTTGACTTTGCTTCATCAAAAATAAATGCTCAAATACACTATTATCAACTTCAAAATATCCTAGGAACACTTTAAAATGAGACATAAAAACACATATACCGTAACGGATAAACTGATTACAAAAATAACAGCATGGATTGCAGGAGGTATTACAATAGTATTATTAGTCTGGGGAATAATTACACTTTTTGATGTTTATAGAAATCAATTTACAAATGATGCCCAAGTTCAAGAATATATAAATCCTATAATATCAAGAGCTGGTGGATTTATTGTGGCGATAAAATTTGAAGAGAATCAAGCGGTAAAAAAAGGAGATACACTTTTAGTTATTGATAACCAGGAATATGTAATTCAAGAAGAACAAACAGAAGCAGCTTTAGCAAACGCTAAAGCGCAACTTGAAGTATGGAAAAGTAAAGTGGCTACTTTAAGCAAAACGGCTCAAGTAAATCATTCTAAAATTCTGGTTACCAAAGCAGCGTTATGGAAAGAAAATCTTGAATATTCCCGATATAAAAAATTAGTAGCAACAGAATCGGCTACAAAACAACAATTTGAAGCAAAAGAAGCCTTGTATAAAATTGCGGAAGCCGAACAATTATCTGCAAAAGAAAAATATGATGCTTCATTATCTGAAATTAATGATGCAAAAGCGCAAGAAGCAGTTGTAAATTCAGAAATAAAAAGACTTAACGCACTACTAGATCGTCACAAACTAGACGTTTCTTACACCATAATTAGAGCTTCTTACGATGGCATTATGGGACGAAGAACTGTAGAAAAAGGTCAAATGATTAATGCTGGCGAAGTCCTAGCCTATATTGTAAATGGAGAAACTGATAAATGGGTAGTGGCTAATTATAAGGAAACTCAAATAGAAACTATGAAAATTGGTGATACAGCTACATTTACAGCCGATGCTTATTCCAATAAAAAATTCAAGGGTGTGGTTATCTCACTTTCGCCAGCAACAGGATCTAGTTTTTCATTATTACCTCCCGATAATTCGACAGGAAACTATGTAAAAATAGTGCAGAGAATTCCAGTACGAATGAGAGTTACAGGCTCAAAAAGCGATATAGATTTATTAAAAGCAGGTATGAATGTAAATGTTTCAATAGCTAAAGACCAACTGTAATGCTTGCTAAAAGTTTTTTATTTAAAGATTGGGTGCCAGATTGGCTAACCAAAATAGTGCTTTTTATAGTTTTGTTGCCTAGTCTTGTGCTTTTTTTTCTACCCATGACTAATGTAGCGGCGGCTGCAGGAAATACTGGTATAGAAACGTATGATGTCATTTATTCTGTAGCGTTATTTTACGCGGGCTATGTCAGTTTTTTTTCATTAGAAAGACGATTTTTTAGATTTCTTGCGGCCAAAGAATACTTTATTATTATTACGATTGTGCAAATTATAACATCTTATATTTGTTTTACAACACAACAACTTTCGGTTCTCTTTATTTTTAGATTTATACAAGGAATGGCATTTACTATGACGGTAAATCTTTCTTTATCACTTATTTTTTCGCAATTAAGATCCGAAAGAGCCAGAATAATAGGCTATTCTATTTTCTTCGGAATGCTCGTTTGCATGATTCCACTCAATAATTTTTTAACGGCACACATTGTTGATTCTTTCAACTTTAATTTCTTGTACAAGTGCGCTATATTTTCTTATTTTCCAAGTTTAGCGTTTATTTATTTATTTATGAATGATCTTCATCTTGATATAAAATTTCCTTTATATCAATTAGATTGGGCAAGCTTTGTATTATATGCCTCCTTAATTTGTCTCATTGGATATATTATGGTGTACGGACAGGAATATTATTGGCTGGAAGATCCTAGGATTTTTTGGAGTATTATTTCGATATTCTTCTTGTTGGTTGCATTCTTTCTTAGACAATCAAAATTAAAGCGTCCTTATTTTGACCTTGCCGTTTTTAGATACAGAAATTTTTATCTAGGTGCTGTAATTATTCTTATTTTCTATATATGCAGGTTTGCGTTAGGGATCACAACAACCTATTTTCAGACGGTTTTAAAATTAGATCCTATACATATTGGAGACATAACTTTACTGAATATCTTAGGAATTGTAGTTGGTGTAATCATGTCGGCAGTTTTTATATTACAACATCGGCCTATTCGTTTGCTATGGATTTATGGTTTTTCGTTGTTATTAGTATATCACGCATGGATGGTTTTTCTTTTTACTACACAAGCTAATGAGGGTTATTTTTATCTACCATTATTCCTTCAAGGACTTGGTGTGGGAACTTTAATGACGCCATCAATCATATTTATGGTTTCATCCGTTCCAGAAAAACTTGCTGTTACTTCAGCAGGAATCTGTTTATTTATGCGTTGTATGGGCTTTTATGTAAGTATAGGACTTATGAATTATTATGAATTATTTTCAAAAAGCAAACACTATAATACTTTTCAGAATCAAATTAGTGTTTTGAATCCTATTGCCAAACAACAGCTTACTAAGTATAGCAATTCAATTGTCTTGCATGGAAATTCGTTGGTGAAAACAAATAAACTATCCGATAAAATTATGATAAACGCCGTAAATGTTCAAAATCACATACGTTATGGAATCGATTATTACGAAATGATTTGTACGTTGCTTGCCCTTACAATTTTATTGGTTGCCTTATTCCCGTATATCAATCGCACTATTGTAACTATTTCTAAACATCAGCCGTCTCCGTTTTAAAAACTATTCAGGTAGCTCTTCTGTTTTATTTTTAAATTAATTATTATGTGGATATTTTATTTTGCTGGAACAAGCGCAATTTTAGGACTATTGTTCTATAATTTTCAGCGAAGAAAAAAAAGAAATATCAAATATAGCTATGCACAACTTATAGAATTGTGCGGACATCTTGATAAAAATAGGCGACTTGAGGAGCAAAGTGTTGATTCTATAACATTCGAAATCTCCAATCGTAGCGGTTCTTTATTATTGGTTTTAACGCAGTTCAACGGTATTTTATGTGTTGAAATAGAAAGAATCAATTCAGAAAATATCATTGATAACCAAGAATGGTATTTTCTGGAGCATCAAAACCAACAGTGGATGTTTCATAGAATAGTATCTGATATTCTTGCTACAAAATCAGGAGTTTTAAAAGAGGATACCTTACAAAGATTGCTAAAACTTTCTACTGAATTTTTAAGTGATACTAAACAGGGATTTGAAATTCAACAAAAAACGGCACAGTCATTATTCTGCATTGCTTATGATAGTGTTAAGAAATTTCCGAGATATAAGTACATAAACAGTGAAGGCCGTTTCGAAATGCTATTTTTTAATTGTGTTTTTATGTTGAATCGAATTCCTGTTGGAATCAAGCAACAAGAGCTTACAAAAGAAATAATTTCTCTTTTGTTATTTTACTTAGAGAAACATCGTAGTATAAACCATATTGATGAAATAGAGACCTTTTTCGAGACTCGATTTACATTATACACCAGTCAATTAGAGAAAATGATCGCGACTAAAGAATTTGAATATCATGAACTGTATTATTTATTCATTATAAAACCTTTGAGCACCAAAGAGAGATATAAACATAAAGAAGTGGAAGATTTTAATTTTAGAAATGCTATACTTATTATGATTAATGAGCTAGAATTGCTTTTTGATCGCTATGAAGAAAATCTATAAATAATAAGAAATTGTGTTTGATAAATAAAGAGCAATTGTATTAAATTAAAAAATAAATAAAATGTTCATTCTAAAAAATAACACCTTAAGCGAACTCGTATCAGATGATTATCGATTGGCTTCAGTATTTAAAGAATACGGAATCGATTACTATTGCAGAGGCGAAAGAACAATCCAAGAAGTCTGCGAAAGTAAGAATATTAAAAGCAAACTATTAGTTCATGATCTTGAAAATGCCGTAATTGCTACAAATGAAGATAATTTTGATTTTCATTCCTGGTCGATTACTAAGTTGGCTTCCTATATTGAGGATAAAACTCATTCCTATGTTAAAACTAGGGCACCAATAATCATGGAACAATTATACACACTTTGTAAGGAATATGGTGATTTGCGACCAGAACTTCCGTGTATTATGGAGTTGTTTACCACGGTGCTAAAAAAAATAGTAAACCACAATAATAAAGAGAGTTTTGTCTTATTTCCCTATATTCGGAAAATGGAAAATGCTCTAAAAGAAGGTAAAAGTATTGATTGTAAATACCTTGGAATTATGCAAATTCACATGCAGAATATCATTCAAGAAAATAATTTTGAAGGACAACATTTTCTTGAAATTCGAGAGCTTTGCAACAATTATTGTGTTCAAAATGAAATTTCTGCTACTTACAATACGCTTATGCCACTTCTAAATGATTTTGAAACTAAACTAGAATTACAACTTCATTTAGAAAATAACTTATTATTTCCAAAAGCACTAGAAATGGAAGCTATTTTGATGAGAATTCATTAATTTTTAGCATAAATGAATAATCTTAATAACTTCACTCTATAAGAATAGGTATATTAGGTTCAAAATTCTATTCTTATAATGTTGCTTTATTTTAAAACTAAGAATAGAACAATTTCCAGCATTGATACGTTTTTTGTTTACTTTTATAGTTTAAAAA
>CBDUEE010000207.1:0-4934 GCA_965366105.1 uncultured Flavobacterium sp.
TGGAGAAATGTTTTTATCTTTTAGAAGTGTTTTTGTTTCCTTTACTTCAGTTGGAGTTCCTCCGTTTATTGGTAAAGTGTACATTTTAGTTTCTGATTTGTTTTCAGCAACAGAGGGGAAAGTGACTTGATAAACAATATTTTTACCATCGTTTGAAAGTCCTAAAGGATTTACCCTTCCTAGTTTCCAAAGTAATTCCGGCGTCATTACGTTTTGCGCCACTGCGTTTAAACTCATCATTATTAAGGGTATTAATAGTAATTTTTTCATTTTGTTAGTTGTTTTATTTCGAATGATAAAAATAGCCAATTTATTTTGATCTTTCTCGCTTTATACGAATGCTTTTTAGCCCCGATAGTAGTGTAAATCCTTTGTTTTTTTCTCTGAAAAAAAACAAAGATTGCAACGGATAGCGGGATTAGCTCCAGAAAATTATTATTTTTATAAAAATATTTAGGCATGGATTTGAGTTATTGGGAGTTGAAAAACTGGTTCACAAACGTTGATTATACAATTGTAGGAAGTGGAATTGTGGGTTTACACGCTGCATTGCGCTTACGCGAAAGATTTCCAGACAGCAAAATATTGGTTTTAGAAAAAGGAGTTTTGCCACAAGGAGCGAGTACCAAAAATGCTGGTTTTGCCTGTTTTGGTAGTATTTCTGAAATTATTGATGATCTCGATACGCATTCGGAGCAAGAAGTAATTGATCTTATTAAAAAACGTTGGGAAGGTCTGCAATTGTTAAGAAATAGACTCGGCGACACTGCTTTGGATTTTAAATCCTATGGAGGCTATGAACTTTTTTTAAAGGAAGAGGAGTCTACTTATGCAGAATGTATTGAAAAGCTCCCTTTTATTAATGGAGTTTTAAAACCGCTGTTTAAGGCAGCTGTTTTTGCTAAAGAAGAGAATCATTTTGGATTTTCGGGTATTCAGCAACATTTAGTTTTTAATCCTTTTGAAGCACAGATTGATACTGGTAATATGATGCAGGCCTTATTGAAAAATGCAGTTTCAGCAAATATTTTGATTTTAAATCAACTAACAGTAACGGGATATTTAGATAAAGGAAATGAGGTAGAAGTTGTTTTGGGAGACTTTTCTTTTAGAACCCAGAAATTATTGTTTGCGACAAATGGTTTTGCAAACGCGCTAACCAATGCCGCAGTAATTCCTGCTAGAGCGCAAGTTTTAATAACGGAACCTATTGCTGATTTAGTTATAAAAGGTACTTTTCATTTGGATAAAGGATATTATTATTTTAGAAATATTGGTAATCGTATTTTACTTGGTGGCGGAAGAAACTTAGATTTTGAGGCAGAAAACACTACAGTATTTGGACATACAGAAATTGTGCAAAAAAAATTGGAACAGTTATTAAAAGAAGTAATTTTGCCGAACCAAAAATTTAAAATCGCCCATCGCTGGAGTGGTATAATGGGTATTGGTGCACGCAAGAATCCTATTATTTCTCAATTATCAGATAACGTATATTGCGGAGTACGATTAGGAGGAATGGGAGTGGCAATAGGAAGTTTAGTAGGAACAGAATTAGCAGATTTAATATAATGGCAACGAAAATTACCCCAAAAAAAACAAAACAACCTGTCAAAAAAAAGGAACAAAATTCGTTTGCGAGTAAAGTTTCTGGTTTTTTATTTAAAGTACTTTTATGGTTTCTTGGAATCTCTTTGTTTTTTGTGGTACTTTTTAAATTTGTTCCAATTCCCTTTACACCTTTAATGGTTATTCGGGTAATAGAAAATAAAACAGCAGGAAACGAAGTATTTTTCAGTCATGATTGGGAACCGCTGAAAAATATATCTGAGAACCTTCAAAAAGCGGTAATAGCGAGTGAGGATGGCACTTTTTTGAAACACAATGGATTTGATTTCACTGCGATGCAAAAAGCTTATAAAAGTAACGAAAGAGGTCGCAGAATAAAAGGAGGAAGCACCATATCGCAACAAACCGCTAAAAATGTGTTTTTATGGCAAGGACGTAGTTATCTCCGTAAAGGATTAGAAGCTTATTTTACTGTTTTAATAGAAATTATTTGGGGTAAAGAACGCATTATGGAGGTGTATTTAAATAGTATCGAAATGGGTGATGGAGTATATGGAGCTCAAGCTGCTGCAGAACATTGGTATCGCAAAGGCGCCGCTAATTTAACACCTATTCAAGCTGCTGGAATAGCCGCGATTTTGCCAAATCCTAGAAAGTTTAAGGCGACAAGTTCCTCTTCTTATATTAATAATAGAAAAACTAAGATTGTTAGAGTGATGAGGCAGGTAGGAACGATAAAATATTGATTAGAGGCTTTTGTACTATTATTTTATTTAAAAAAAAACTGTATTACAAGATTCAAATTGCAATTCAATTGTATGGAAATAGAATAAGCTACACAATCGATGGTTTCTTTTCAGTAGCAATTTGTAGTTTTTATTCATTATTATATTATATTTGCGCCATAATTGGGGGATTAGCTCATTTGGCTAGAGTGCTTGCCTGGCAGGCAAGAGGTGATCGGTTCGAATCCGATATTCTCCACCATTAAGAGAATGAAAGGCTTTGCAATTATGCAGAGCCTTTTTTGTTTGATTTTATAAGTGAATTTAATCAGTACCTTCTAATTCATTAAAATAAACGACTTTCGTTTAAATAGTTTTAACTTTAGAGTAAAAAACAGTACCATGCCATCAGAAAATACAATCGGTTCACTATTTTCAACCATCGAAAACAAAATAGCAACCATTACATTTGGTCATCCTTCGAGTAATTCTTTTCCAAGAGAATTATTAGATAGACTAACTTTAGAATTCAATAATTTAAGTAATAATTCATTAGTTTCAGTTATAGTTTTGCAAAGTGAAGGTTCAGGTGCTTTTTGTGCGGGAGCTTCTTTTGATGAGCTTTTAGCGGTTTCGAACGAGTCAGAAGGAACTGAATTCTTTTCTGGTTTTGCTCATTTAATTAATGGTATGCGATCGTGTTCTAAACTTATAATTGGGCGTATTCATGGTAAAGCTGTAGGGGGTGGCGTTGGTATTGCTTGCGCTTGCGACTATACTTTGGCTACCAAAAATGCTGCGATAAAATTATCAGAACTAGCAATAGGAATTGGTCCTTTCGTTATTGAGCCCGCAGTTTCAAGAAAAATTGGAAAGACTGCAATGGCCGAAATGACTTTGGCAGCACAGGAATGGAAATCAGCTGATTGGGCTTTAGCCAAAGGATTATTTGCCAATACATTTGAAACGATCGAACAACTTGATGTTGCAATTACTGATTTTAGTTTAAAATTGTCAAGTTATAATCCTGAAGCATTAGCAGAAATGAAAAAAGTTTTATGGGAAGGAACTCAACATTGGGAAACACTTCTTTTAGAACGTGCCTCAATTTCTGGAAGATTAGTTCTTTCTGATTTTACTATAAAAGCTTTACTACAATTCAAAAAATAACTCGCCATGATGATTATTTCTCTCGTTCAAAAAGTAAACATAGAAGAAAAACTAAAAAACGCAACTGATAGTGGCTATCAAATAGGTGTTGTTATAGGGTCTCTTATTCCCTTTGTAGTTTTAGTTTTATTGGCGTATTGGATGTACTCAAGCGCGAAAAAAAGAGACAAAGAACTTTAATTAATTATTCATTAAATTTGCATTAAAATAATACTCCGATGAGCAATATCAGAATTACCAAACAATTTAGTTTCGAGACCGGACATGCTTTATATGGCTATGACGGGAAATGTAAAAATGTTCACGGGCATAGTTATAAATTATCAGTAACTGTAATAGGGTCCCCAATTATAGATCGTTCTAATGTAAAATTTGGAATGGTGATTGACTTTACCGATTTAAAGAAAATTGTAAAAGAGGAAATTGTAGATCAATTTGACCATGCTACAGTTTTTAATGGCACAACGCCACATATAGAGTTAGCTAACGAATTAATGACTCGAGGACATCATGTTATTTTAGTCGATTACCAACCAACGAGCGAAAACATGGTCGTTGATTTTTCGCAAAGAATCATCAATAGATTACCAGAAGGAATTACTCTTTTTTCTTTAAAATTACAAGAAACAGATTCTTCTTTTGCCGAATGGTATGCTTCTGACAATGTGAAATCTACACTTTAAATTCATGCAATTACCTAATAATAAAAAAATATATTTTGCTTCCGATCAGCACTTTGGTGCGCCAACTCCAGAATTGAGTTTTCCTCGAGAACAAAAGTTCGTAGCTTGGCTAGATGAAGTAAAACAAGACGCGGAAGCTATTTTTATTTTGGGTGACTTATTTGATTTTTGGTTTGAATACAAAACGGTTGTCCCAAAGGGATTTATTCGTGTTTTGGGAAAATTAGCGGAAATTCGGGACAGCGGAATTCCTATTTACTTCTTTGTTGGAAATCATGATTTATGGATGGAAGATTATTTTCAGAAAGAATTAAATATCCCGGTTTTTCATGACAATCAAGAATATACGTTTGGAAATAAAACATTTCTAATCGGTCATGGTGACGGAAAAGGTCCCGGAGATTTAGGATACAAACGCATGAAAAAGGTATTTACAAATCCTTTTTTTAAATGGCTTTTTAGATGGGTTCATCCCGATATTGGTGTTCGTTTGGCACAATATCTTTCGGTAAAAAATAAGTTGATTTCAGGGGATGAAGATGTAACTTTTCTTGGTGAAGAGAACGAATGGCTTATTTTGTATTCAAAACGAAAATTAGAAACCAAACATTATAACTACCTTGTTTTTGGTCATCGGCATTTACCGATGAAACTCTCGGTAGGTGAAAATGCTGAATATGTGAATCTTGGCGATTGGATTAGCTATTTTACATACGGTGTTTTTGATGGTGAAAATTTCGAAATCAAGAAATTCGAAAACTAATTCATTCCTTCTCCAAATAGATAA
>CBDUEE010000208.1:0-4921 GCA_965366105.1 uncultured Flavobacterium sp.
TTCCACAAAATGAAATCGCTGCGAAGACTATTATTGCATAATTCATTTTAAGATTTGGATACATCTTCCACATAAATAACAACATAGTTATTGCCATAGCAGCTATCATTAAAGTTGTCATGTAAAACCTAGTAATACTGCTATAAATGTGGCTAAATGCTTCAAGATTTAAAAACATGACCGAATACATGATTACGAATGAAACAGCCATCATTATGGCAAATTTTACGTAAGGATTTTTCTTTGTGTGCTGGTTATTTTCTTGCATAATTTTGTTTTTTAGTTAGAGTTAATTACTTTTTTATTTATTCACATTATAACTTTCTTCTTTTGTTTGGTCTAGAGTTTTACTTACTCATTTGATAATGTATAGACTGATAAATGCACTTTTTATGCTCAATATGGCTTCGGTTGATTTTATTAGCTTCCCTAAAATCGATAGATGTTACAATATTAGATTGGCTATGTTCTAGTAAACATACCATTTATACCCACCAGAACGACCAATTTAGAGAGTGCTATGTTTTATAGACTCTTCATTTTTTTGATTTCGCGTTTTACTTTTCCACACTTCAACATCTTGCTACCGTAATATGGATTGCGTACTTCGTTGCTCATACTTAACCAAGCACTACCACCATCGTACATAGGGCAAAATTGTTCGTAAAGCGTACTTTTTGTTCCAGTAATAACTACCATGTCAGTAATATCTTGACTTAATGTTTTAAAGTGTTCTCTTTGGTGATCGATAGGGCTTTTTGCAATGTGTTGCGCCTGTTCTGTTGCATCGTCAAAAATGTCTGCTAATTCCTTTTGCTGTTCTTTGGTATAGCTTGACTTATTAAATGCCTTTAATGAAGCTTCTAGTTTTGAACCAGCTTGCGCAGCCTTTTTAGAATCATCGGAAACTAAAGCATCTTTTAACATAAAATAGTCATTGAGAATTGCTTCGGCCTTTGCGTCCTTCATTTTGTTCATTTTCATATTTCCCATATTCATTTTACTATGATCCATCTTAGGTTTTTCCTGTGCATTTGTAAAAGAAACTACTAATAATAGCATTGTAGCTATATTCATTTTTAAATTTTTCATTTTGTTTTCGTTTTTAATTATTGTTTATAAATTATTTTTTAATTCTGTTAAGTATTCAATCATTCGTTGTTTTTCAGCTTCAGAAAACAAAGCGTTTCTGTGAATAAGTGTATAGGAACTTAAAGGCATTTTATCGTCTTTAATTTGACTGGAAATGGATTTCAGTTTGCTTTTCTTCCTTCTATTAGAGTAACTGTCCCATTCACTAAAATTAAGTTCCTTTTTTCCTTTTTCAATATGATCTTTTAAAAACCAAGTTATAGGTTGTACCTTATTATACCATGGATAAGCAGTGTTGTTACTATGGCAATCATAACAGGAAACCTGTAACTTATTTTTAAGGTCTTCGGGCATTTTATTAACCAAAATGAAATCAGTTTTTGGTACTGTGTCGCTTTGATTGCGTTTTGTGGGAATAAATTGAATTCCCACAAACACAATTAATAAAATAAGTAAGATAATTTTTATAATTTTCATTTAGTTTATTTTTCGTTTCATCTTACCACACTTCAACATCTTGCTACCGTAATATGGATTAAGGACTTCTTGGTTTGAACTTAACCAAGCACTACCACCGTCGTACATTGGGCAAAATTGCTCGTAAACGTTACTTTTTGTTCCCGTTATAGCCACCATATCAGCAATATTTTTACTTAATGTTTTACAGTGCTCTCTTTGGTGGTCTATTGGGCTTTTTGCAATATGTTGCGCATGCTCTGTTGCATCATCAATAATATCTGCCAAATCTTTTTGCTGATCTTTGGTATAACTTGACTTAACGAACTTCTTTAACGACACTTCTAATTTTAAACCTGCTTGTGCCGCTTTTTTAGAATTATCTGTAACTAAAGCATCTTTTAACATAAAATAGTCAGCAAGAAGTACTTCTGCTTTGGCATCCTTAGTTTTGCCCATTTTCATATTATCCATGTTTTTTTTACTGTGAAACATCTTGTGCTTTTCCTGTGCATTTGTAAAAGAAACTGTTAATAATAGCATTATAGCTATACTCATTTTTAAATTTTTCATTTTTTTGTGTTTGTTTAATTATTGTTTATAAATTATTTACTCTTTTCATCGGTTTTTATTATGTTGCCAAATAATGTGTGAAAACGTACACGTTGATTAGGTTTTATAGAGGAAATTTTAAAATTATATTAGAACTACATTTCCATTCCTTCCATCGGGTCAACGCCATTTCGGAAAATATATTCACTATTAATGCCATAAGCTCCAGTAATAACAACTTTCTTATTGGTATCGATTTCTGATTTTATTTCAATCAAACCATTGGTTTCAATGCCTGTTTCTACCATTATATTTTCATAAACTCCATGACTTTTTTCTACCCATATATAGGATGCTTTCTCCTCGCGAATTACTGCATCAGTTGGAACAAATATTCCTTTTACGTTGGGTTTTATAATTTTGGCAGTGGCTTGCATACCTGGTTTTAATTCCAGATTATTGTTCGGAACTTCTAACCGAATCAACAGCAACCTAGTATTGGGATTAATTTCTGGATTGATGAATGCAATCGTCGCTGTTAATGTTTTAGTATAAAAATCGGTAAAAGAGATAGTGGATTTTTGACCTATTTTGACACTATTAGCATAATTTGCATTTACTTGAACTTCTAACCAAAGTGTGTTTAAGTTTGCCAATTTTAAAACTCCAGCACCTTCCATAACATAGCTGCCTTCTTGTGTCATTACTTCGGAAACATAGCCACTGAACGTACTGTAAAAAGTAGTATATGGAGAAATTTCATTTGTTACATTTAAGTTTTCTATTTGTTTATTAGTTAATCCGTAAAACAATAATTTTTGTTTGGCTGCATTCAACATGTTTTTAGCGTTTTTACCAAAATCACCTGGAAATGAAAGTTGCTTGTAAGCCGTATTATAATCTTGTTTTGCTATGGCGATATCTTCACTGTATAAGAGGTAAATGGGTTGGTTAATTTTTACATATTCGCCGGTTGTTTTTACATATAATTTTTCAATTCTTCCCATCGATCTAGAAGAAAGCGTATTGACTTTTTCTTGATTGATTGTTAATACACCCATAAAATTTTGGTCAACACTATTTTGAGTTTCCCTAATACTTTGTGTGGTAATATTTCCTAATTTGATCTGTTCATCACTTAATGAAATTTCATTGCTTGCTTCTTTATTACTGCGAGTTATTTTAATTAAGTCCATGTGGCAAATAGGGCATTTTCCGGGTTTATTTTCTTTTATTTGCGGGTGCATGGAGCAGGTGTAATACTCATTTTCTTTATGCTCGCTGTGGTCTTCCTTATTTTCTTTGCACGCTATGAATGACGTAATGAGTAGTAATAGCAAGACTGTTTTTTTTATGATTTGCATAATTATTCTATTTTTATGAAACTTTCACTATCAATTAGATACTGGGCATTTTTGGCGATTTTATCTGTAGTAGCTATACCTTTCATCACTTGTACGCTACCGTTAGTTTCAAGCCCTTTTTGAATTTCAAGTGCTTTAAAGCCATTGTCAATTTTGATGAAAACAATGTTTTTACTCCCGATGCTAACAACAGCAGTTTTATTTATCCAAAGTCCGCTTATTGGTTTTGATTTTAATACGCCCTGCAATCGCAAACCAATTGGATATTTTTGAGTATTGTTAAAATAAACCCTAATTCTATTGGTTCTTTCAGAAGAAGAAAGCTGGGTTTCAATAAAACCGACTTTTTCATTTGTAAAATCATTTGCGTCTATTTCCGAAAAGATTTTGATAGGCTGATTTACATAAATGAGGTTATTGTATCCTTGCAAAACATTGAAAACTGCCCACACTTTATTGGTGTCTAATAATTTAAAAACCGTTTCATTTTTTTTGATGTAATTACCCTCAATTAAATTCAAATTTTGCGTGGTTGTTGCGTTGTTTTCCATCGGATTTGAAGTGTTTGAACTCATACTTTCTGTATCAGATATAATGCCTGAACTTGGACTAAATATCGTAATAACTGGCTGGACTCTTTTAGTATTTACAATAGTATTAATTTGATTATTTGTCATACCATAAAGCAATAATTTACTTTTTGCTGCTGTAATAATTGCCGTATTGTTAGCATCATTTGTTATTAAATAAAGGAAATTTTGTTGTTCATTAAGCAATTCAGGGCTGTATATATCAAATAATTTTTGCCCTTTTGTAACTCTTTGGAATCTAAAATTAACATACATTTTTTCAATTCTTCCACCCACACGAGCTGCAATATTGGAAGCTGAATTTTGGTCATAAGCAACAATACCTGGCAATTTAATTTCGCTAGTAAAACTCGTCTCTTTTGCATTTATTGTTTCGAAATTACCAATAACAAACTCATCGGTTGGCTTCAATTCATTGTTAAGATCAGTGACTTCAGTTTGTTGATTCGACATTGGTTTTTTTACCAAAGTCATTCCACAGATAGGACAATTCCCTGGTTTGTCTCTGATAATTTCAGGATGCATCGGACAGGTATAAATCTCATTTTGATGTTCTGAATGGTCAATTTTTGCTGGTTTGGAAATTAAATAATAGGTAGCAAACCCAATACTTAAAATAACAAATGTTATCAAACCATATTTTAGATAGTTTTTCATAGTTATTTCGATTCTAATTGTTTTTCAATTTCTACTTGAGTCGTCAATATGGATTTTAATTTATTTAAAGTCTCAATTTGTGTCATGTTTAAAGCTTCCCATGCTTCTAGTACTACAAATAAATCTCCTGTATTATTTTGCCACGCAATAACAGCAGTATCATAATTTTTTTTTAATGCTGGGATAATACTTTCGTTAGCTATCTTATAT